>NZ_JBHIOY010000013.1:0-31823 GCF_042195785.1 Bartonella sp. AP58NXGY
ATCACAATTGAAAGCAATTTTTGGCTGGACAGAAGATCAGATGGCATCCCTTTATACAAAGAGTGCAGATCGTAAAAGACTAGCTCTTGAAGCTATAAAAAAGCTCCAAAAAAGTTAGGGGTAGAGACAAAAAAACGTAATAGAATCAAAATTCATTAATTCCCTTATATTCTATATAATTCTTTGATTTTATTTACTCTATACCCGCCCCTTGGGCGTACCATGTGTTTTTATGATTTTATTTTGCATATGATTTTTATATCAGGACATATGAACAGAAATGAAGGAGTTGGATTTCCAAATTTCGTCACCTTAACAAACATGCTCACATTTCCAGATTTGCTTTCCGTCTTTTCTGCTTTTGTATTACTAAACGAATCAGAAGAATTTATTGTAAAGACTTTAATTCTTTCATTAAGAGGATTTTTATCTACTGATCTAAGTGTATTGCTCAATAGTCTTTTTTTCATTCAAAATAACTTCTTGCTCATCTCACAGAAAAAAACATTTAATATATCTAATTTCCAGTCATGTTTGGAAAAGGCTTAAAACTATCGATACAAATCTCACGTAAAATTTTATCTAAATAATGCAAGTTACTGTTAGTCAACAAACATTTCCTCTTCGCAGAACATGAACGATCTAAAAAGATAAAATAATTCAAAAATACATATCAACAAAGAACTTAATATAATTTATCAGAAACCTTCTATTGAACATCTACTATCATTATGAAAATGATTGTTAAAACTAAAAAAATATTGCTTTCTGAAAAACTTTTAGACAGCAAAATAAAATGATAAATCTCATATCTGCCTTTCATTTTTTTCAGAAAAAATTACCATATTTAAAAATAAAACGATTAGGTAACACACTCAAAGAATTGGCTTATGAGGAATTATTTTTATTGAAACTTAAAAAACACTATAGAAAGCGTATTAAAATGATTGACCTTTTACAAGAAGTTTGTCAAAAAGCATATCTAGTTTGGAGGGGTGGCCGAGCGGTTTAAGGCACCGGTCTTGAAAACCGGCGTGCGGGAGACTGTACCGTGGGTTCGAATCCCACCCCCTCCGCCACAGCACTTTTATCGTGCTATAACTTCTTGATTTTATATGACTTTTTTTAAGGTTCGGGATAAATAAATAAAGGTTCGGGAATAGGATTTTTACACTTTCCTTTACAAAATGCATTCTTTTTGCCAGCTTTCTCTAATAATTTTTTTAATAGTTCTAAATCTTCTTGTGAAATAATGTTTATCAGTCTAGAAAACATACCAACAGTTTCACATCTGAAAGTATCAGAAGGCTTTATAATAAAACTTTTGCGACAAGAATCCGACTTTCTTCTCAAAATTTCTGCTACCTCTTGATCTAAAGCATAGAGTTCAATTATCTTTTCCTCCAATCCTACAGGAACAGATTTTTTGCCAATCTCTACAGATGATAAAAATGCTACAGATATATCTAATTTTTTAGCCATATCTAAAAGGCGTTCTGAATGATCAATGCGAAGTTTACGTAAAATTTTGCCAAAGGGTGTAACCATATAAAAGCCCTGTTAGAGAAGAAATATTTCTCTGATTCTAACAAATCTTTTTATGATTTTCTTCAATTATTGCGAATCAAGAGTTCTTTTCGGGGTGGTTTTTTAGCAAAACCAGAGGTCCAAAGGGTCTCTAATTCTAAAAAATCAAAATCCTTAAAAATCTCTCGAACCGCATCACAATCATTCAGACTCAAAACAAACTTCCCTTGAATGCTATTGAGAACTCTTGCCATACTTACAAAATCATCTTCAACAAAATTCCCAGAGCTATAGCACTTCTTCTTCACAAGATAAGGAGGGTCTAGATAAAATAAACTGTCGGGTGCATCAAATAGCTCGATAACCCGCTCCCACGATAAATTTAAAATCGTCGTATCAAGAAGCTTCTGTCTAACACGTTTCATCCTCGCTAAAAGTTTTTCGGGATTAAATACTATAGGCTTTTTTCTTCCAAAGCCAAAAGAGACATACTCTTTTTTCCCATACATCACACAACGTTGGAGAAATAAAAAACGGGCGGCTCTTTCTACCTTGGTAAGGCTTTTGGGGTCAATTGCCGCAAGGTCAAAAAACAACTGTCTTGAACAAACAAACCACTCCAATCGTTTGGCTAAATCATCAAAATGGTTTTGAACGCATTGAAACAGATTCGTGATCTCTCCATTCAAATCATTAATCACGGAATATTTTGCTGGTCTTTTATTTAGGAAAATAACACCAGAGCCTAAAAATGGTTCAACATAGGTTTCATGGTCAATATTATTTAAAATCGGTATAATTTTCTTACGCAGATAGTGTTTACCACCCATCCACGCAAACAGCGTTTGTGTAAAACTTTCCTCTTTCATAAGCGAAGTTCATTCCCTCAAGCTTTTGCAAGCCTAATCATTTTTTCATATTTTAAGGATAAATTTAGTGAGACTAATTCTTTGAAAACCACTGCTTTAAATGTGCAATGACATTATCTAACGCATCCATGAGGCGTGCAAAATCAAGGATAAGCAAAAAAAGAAAAAATGCTATCCACTTCATCAAGCGAGACATCATTTTCACGCTTTGATAGGTGATGATCATTTCTTGAAGCATTTCTTTTTCCGATTCTGTAAGCTCTGTATGTTTTTCAGCTTTTTTTCTTACCATGTTGCCACCCACACAAGCGTTCTCCTTGCTTATTATGTTTTAAGATCTCTCTTGCTAAGCTCGAACTGATGGTGTCGACATCTTGCTGGCTTAAATAAATAGGTAACCAACCAACACAAGAAGAGATATATTTATTTGTCGTGCAACCAACGAGAGAGAGCAGCACGCACATCAGTATCACTTTTTTTGTTAATTTCATTTTCTACCTCAAGACGGGTTGTTGCTGCTTTTAAGGTTTTTTCTGTTTGCTTTTGCTGTTCAGCCTTTTTTCCAAGAGTGAAAGCTTTGGCTAAAACTATAAAAAAAGCGGCTAAAGCCGCACCTGTTACCATCAAGTTTCTTTTCATCCATAAGATCATAGGCGGTGCTCCTGAAAGCGTTTAGCAACAAAGAAAATGCCAGTACATGCGGCTAAAACCATAATGGCGGCTAAAGCCCATTGGATTGGTCCATTGCCCGCTAAAAACCCACCAAGACCTGAGAAAGAACCAATAATCGGTGCCAATGCTTCTGCTTTGAGAAACCCTGTTGGTTGTTTCGTTTCTACTGTTTGATAATTAGAAGAAACATAAGCCCCTTTCGCCCATAGCCCTGCCTCAGCTACACGCCGGTGTACGAGACCTTGTAAACGTTTGCCTCCCGCTTTGGTCCATTTCTGCAATTCGGTTGGTACCGCTTCATAATCGCCCTTGTTGAGTTTTTTTAGCAATGTAGAATTTTGAAAAGATGTAATGCCTATATTATAACAAAAGGAAACAAGAGCGCCGAACTGCTCGTCGCTTAAATTCACACAAACTGCTTTTTCTACCGCCCTCTCATATTGCCGCAAATCTGCTAAAAGCATGTTTTCAGCTTTTTTTTCTGTAATCACCATACCTTCAACAACTGTTGGTTGACCGGCTTTTTTCGTATGACCATAACCAATCGTCCATATGCCAGAAGCATCTTGATAAGCCTGCAAGCGCAAACCTTCCCACTTTTTTAAACAGTATAAACAGTCTTTACTTATTTTCCGTACCATTGTTCAATTCACCTTATAAATATACTTTTATGAGTACTGCTCCGTCACCACCGTCGCCGCCAATTTTGTCGCCTCCGGATTTCCCATCGAAATATCCCCCGCCGCCGCCGCCAGCTCCATTGCCGCCACGACCACCTCTACCACCTTTGTAACTCTCACCACCCTGCCCCATGATAGAACCCTTACATTTACCGCCACCGCCGCCGCCGCCGCCAAGAAAAGAACTTCCACCAGTACCAGCTCTCTTGCCGTCACTTCCACTCCCTCCACCATTACCACCAGAAAAAATAAAGCTTTCACCACTGCTGCCGTCCCTGTTTCCTCCTCCATCGCCACCTTTCCCTCCAAAGTTAACAAAAATCATGGAGACGGAATATCCTCCTTCTGCAGTAACAAGCCCTTTGATAATTGTTTTACCACCATTGCATAAAATGTTACTGTCATTGCCTTTACCACCACGACCAATGTAAGCTGTTTTTAATTTATCTAAATAAGAACCTTTCATTTTAACATGCACGCATTGACCGCCGCCTCCGCCGCCATCTTTAACACCACCACCACCACCGCCCCAAGCCCATACTTCGATATCGGTGTCAGCAGTAATACCATCAGGCAATAGAATATCTCCGCTTTCTGTCATCAGAATTTCAACTGGTTTTCTAACCCCGCCATCATTGTTGCCGCTACTACCGCCGCTGCTATTGCTACTATTTGCTTTGATTGAAGCCATCAGGTTGGCTGGTGAAATAAGCGCATTTATTGTTTTTGTGCCATCAATCCAGTCTTGTTTTTCAAGAGATTGAATGAGATCAACTTTTTTCTGTACACTATGTGCTGTATCTTGCGCTTTATCGGCTGCTGTTTGCGCAATATTTGCCTCAGCTTGTGCCCTCTCGCCTGTTTTTTGTGCTGTCTCAGCCGTTTTTTTTGCATCTTTCGCTGTATTTAATGCAACATCCACAACATTTTTTGCTTCACTTGCAACATGAATCCCTTGTTGTGCAACATCTTCAACTTTATCAATTTTTGCAATCTGTGCACGTTCTGGAAGGGTTAAGATAAGATGCTTTTTCCCCTCCTTCATATTCTCCATATCAAATGCATCTTTTTCTATTTTATCTGGATCATAGACTGATTTTGACATACCAATAGACTTTGAGCCTATAAAATAACTAATGGTATTTTTGAGATCTATTGGAGAGATAGGATAATAAACACCTTCATCTCCCCTCCGCCACTTTTCCATCGTTGGTTGGGTAGAACTCAACCATCGTAGCTTTGATCTTTCCTCTGTGGTTAAGATCTTTTTGGTAGGACCCTCGTGCATATTTTCCATAGAAAATGCATTTGACCCCACATTATCGGGGTCATATGTAGCAGCCTTCATATCGCCAATCCCTAAAGGCGATATTTTTACCCAGCCAGCGCCTGATAAAATCGCATTCTCATGCGCTTCACCACTTGCTTCAATATCGTTGATTGTAACCTTATCTTTGTAAGCAAGAGCTCCAATATCTCTCTTTGCAATAGCATCATCAGCCTTTTTTCCTTGAGCAGCGGTTGCAAAATATTCTACCTCATAAGCTGCTGCACTCCCCACTGAAACAGGTGCAAGAGCCTTACTATCTAAAACACCTTCTTTGACTTCTTCTTTTGTTGCTGGTTCAAGCTTAAATATATGTGTGTGATAGGGTAATGGCATCGCGTTTCATTCCTTAATCAGTTCGTTGTCTTGTTGTGAGAGAGAGAGGACTGCAATTCATCAATAAGTTTTTGCATGATCTCTATGCGTTGATCTGTCGCTTCTTTATATTCTGCCAAAGCGCTTAAAAGATCATGCTGTATGTCGCTTTTGACAAGATCAAGCACCTTATTTAATGGTGCATGGACCATTCTATTGCTTGCATAAAAAAGGACGCGGATTTGCTCCGCGTCCGCAATATCATCAATAGCAGACGGATTATTGATCATTGGAAAACCTCACGATTTTATGGCATAAACAACCGGTACATTAACAGGGCGTGTTTCTGCTTCGCCTGTTGAAGAAATCGTTACCTTGTGCGTGTGCACTCCAGCAGGTTGTGTTGTTCCTCCAAGAACGGCATAGTGATAAGAGGGATTTCTTCTACCAATATCATTGGCACTCCATCCCACTCCATTATACTGAAACTCGTGGGTATGTTGCCCTGCTTCTTCAATGGTAGCAACATGCGTATGCGATTTAAGACAATCTTTCTGTATATCGGCAAATTTTCTACTTCTGTCTAAACCGCGACCATTGTCAAAGCCGCGCAAAAACATTCCTCTAAAGTCTGGAACTTTAAAGGTTGTATCGCTATCTTTTCCCCATTTATCCCCTATCGCCTTGAATAATTGCGGATAATCTTTGCGTTCATAAGTAGCACCATCACATAAAAGCCAACCATTTGGTACTTCTTGCATAGCAAAGGTTGCAATAAACCCGCAAGGGAAGGTTTCTACCTTTGGTGGTGGAATAGGGGTAGGATTTAAAAGATACCAGCCATCAAGATCTTTTGTTGATACACCATCATTATAGACTATTTCATAAATACCCCCCGTTTGAAGCTCCCCACCTGTCAATGGCACTATCCCCGTATTGGTTGCTTTATAGAGTGACTTTGCTCCTATATTATTCACATTTATTGTCGCGGGTCCCACATTTGTACCACGCGCTTTAAAGCGTAGAATGATATCATTTTTATATTTTGCTAGAGGTGAAACCGTTGTTAACGTTATGGATGTTGTTTTATCTTCCCCATTCACCATAAATTTTGTATCAAGAGAACCACCATTATCGGCAAGATATTCACGTATACGCTGCATCATGACCCGCGCACTATCATTGACAGAACTAGGTGGTTGTCCCTCTGCCCAATTAATCATGCTATCTGAATGCGCATTTTTATCAGCTGTTAACGACCAATCATAAATATCAGACATGATAAGCCCCCGTTCTTCTTAATAATTCTTCCCGTAATTGTTGCTCTTTTTGCTGCCCATATGCGCGAACAGGATTTCTCCTTGAGGAATCAATAAGGGGCGTTAAATCTATCGGGCGTGCACTTGATTGTGAAAACCCCGCCATCATTGGTTGTTGCATCATTTGTTGATGTGCCATCTCTATTTGTTGATTTTGTGCATCTTTATTCCGTCTGATCAAATCAACCAGATTCATTACACCCTTTTTAAGCGCACCAGCATCAATCCCTTGCGCTTGCAATGGTGTATTGTCCATAGCCTGCCCTATGAGAGTGTCTCCACTTTCAGAAGCATGCACTCTGTTTGATAATGGCGTGTTCTCTGCTACCAATGGTTGTCTTGCTTGATCACCTTGAATCGCCTTTTGAAATCTCTCAACGCCGCACTTGGGCACCGCTTCATTTGGTGTGGTTTGCCAATTGCCTTGGGGGGATTGTATCATTCTCTTCGAGACATCTGCCGTTTTATTGTAAAGCCTATAAATATGATTCACGAAATCCCCCGCAGTCGCTTCCATGCGACCTCCATTGAGTGTGACGGCTTGACGCCCTAAAAGCTGGCTTGCTGGAATATGTGGATTTTTGATAAGTTTTACAGCCCCTGCTGGTCCTTGTTGGTGTGCCAGATAAAGTTCTGCTGGTGTTGGCTCTCTGCCTAATGCTGTGGTTAAATAACGCGTGTTGTCCTTCGTTAATCGCGCCATAGCATCGGTTGCTTGAAAGGGATCAAACTTATTATTTAGTTGATACTGCTTTGCTGTTGAATCGAGAAATTGATACAGCCCCCCTGCACTACTTTTGCTATTTCTTGCATTTGGATTACCCTTACTTTCTATCATAGCAACCCGTTCAAGAAAGCTTTCTGGCAAACCATATTTTTGTGCTGCCTGTGAGATAGCACTCTTCACATTGGGATGAAAATTGATCATTAGTTTATAACCGTTCTATCAACGCTGCTATTCAAAATAATGCCAACAAAATTAATGAATTTTGTATAATTTTCTCGTGTTATTAAGCGTTTCTTTTCTGCTTCATGAAACTTCTTAATTAATTCAACAGCTTTTTCCCTTGCTAACCCAAAATCTTCTTTTTCCCGTGCTGTTATGAGAGCCGCAATATCTCTCTCAGTCTCTCTATGCACTCCTAAGAGTTTGCGTCCCCATTCTCTTGCTAAAGTTTTCAGGGTTGTCTTGATTAGATGAATCTTTCCTCCAATCGCAGCGTCTTCTATAGCCTTTTCTTCTACTTCACCCATATGGTTTGGCAATCGTGCAAAAAGTTTTGTTCTTTCCACTTCTGGTCGCAACACTTTCATAAGTTGCTTAGCTTTATCTTCACCAAAAATACGCTGTAATTTTTCTTGACCATTTTTTGTGTCAAACAAACTCAAAAGATTGTGGTCAAAATTCTGTGCATTGCCTGCCGCATGTTCTAGTTGCGACCGTATACCTTTTTGAAAAGCCTCTTTTTCCATCAACCCAAAATCCGAAAGTTGACTGTTGATTGTGTCGAGATTAACGCTCTTATTCAGTGCTTTTTTTCCTTGCTCCAAAGCATTACCGATAGTACGCTCGTCATAATAAATTTTCCGTGCTTTAGCATAATCTGGAGAGGACGTATCCAAAACGTCCAAAATGCGTTGTTTGAACAGAGTCAAATCTCGCGCATATCCTTGTTTTCCTTTGATGCGCGCAGAATTAATTTGATCATCCAAAACCTCTTTCATCTTATGTAAAATTCGCATATTCAGCTTTGGATATCCATTGCTCCCTATAACTGTTGCATCCGCTTCATTTGGCATTTGCGCAATTGCTTTTTTATAGGCTTTTTGGAAGGCAGGAGTTTCTTGCAACCGCGATAAATCTTCACGAACAGCATTAGAAATGGGAGAAGCTTTCGCCCTCTCATAAAATGGTTCAGCCTTTTTCTGTGCTTGTTTGATAATCTCTTGCTTTAAATTAAGCGTATCTACTTTTGGACCCATCACATCTGTCAACGCATTCTTTACCCGCAATGCACTCGCATCTTGCCTTTCATTCAAACGATTACTTATGAGCGAATATGTATCAGAATCTTTTTTTGCTGCCTTAAAAGCTCTTGTAGCAAGCTCATCATGAAGATCAATAATCATTGAATCAGGACCTCGCTGTTTTAATGCCCTTTCAAGTTTATCAACACCTTCATCCCCTAAAGTTTGGCTTACATCCCTAAGCGCTCTATCGCTTATCTGAAATGCTTCTTTTTCTACACCTTGTGTTATTGGTTCAGTTTTACCAAACAATTTCTCAGCTGTTTTTTTGACAACAGCAGATGTTTTCTTAACACCAGAAGCCGTTACTTTGAATGGTTTTGTAACAAAAGGTGTAACCTTTAAAGCAGAATGTGCCACAAATGGTGTTGCAACGCCTAGCCCTGCACCAACCCCAGCAGACACTAGAGTATCTGCAAGCCCTTCCCCCTCACCACTGCCTGCTATTCCACCATAAATGGCTCCAGTTTTTGCTGCACGCCCCAAGCTAAATTTTGCCGCCTCTTTACTTGCTACTGCTTTCATTGCTGCTTCACCTGCAGCTTTTGCCGCTGCCCGTTCCGCACCCTCTGCTAAAGCAGATTGCACCGCCCTTTCTCCTGCTGCTAAAGCTTTACTGGTTATTTGTGCTCCTGCAACACCAGCTCTACCTCCCAGCACAACATCAGCCCCAATTGCCGCACGAGCAGCAGCAGGAGCGCCAAGACCTGGTATTAGAAAAGGAATTGCAGCGCCCGCTAAATTCCCCGCAAGAGATGCATAAAAATGATCTCGGTTCGCCGCTCTTTGATAATCACGCCATCGCTTTGTCACTTCATTATACTTTTTGACTGCCTCTTTATCTCCCATCCAATAATTAATAGGTCCCAGAGGTCCCGAAGCGAATACTCCAGCTATTTCATCATCATACCCCATAGTTAACCCATGAAGAGCACCCCATCCAAAAGCACCCGCTGCACTTGGTTGTGGACTATCTTCTTCTGTTGCACCACTATTTCCTGTAACAGAACCACTTAGCCTTTCCTTATTCTTCGCGAAAAGCTCTTGAAGCTGTTCTGGTGTATAGTCGCTTATATGCCCAATGACTCTTGTGTTTTTACGATTAATAAGAGGGGGGATTACTTCAGCCATTGGTTTGTTTCTCCTTAATGCGTCCATCTCTATCAACGAACAACATGCCTTCCGGCAATGCTTCTATCTGTTTTTCTAGTGGATCATTTGACTGTGCATGATTTCCCTTATAAGCATCTTGCCCATAGGCGGCTCGAACGAGCTCGTTTGTTGCTTCTGCACCACCAAAAAGAATTGCGCGCGTTGCTGCATTGGATTTATTGAAAGTGTCAATAACTGTTTTTAAAGATTTCTTCATTTGCTCTGCAGAAAGATCTTGATACAGTGCTGCTACAGAGTTTTGCAATGCTTGCAATTCCATATTAGACAAATTCCCAAAGCCAGATGCGCCATTTGGTGAAAATGCTTTTGCTTTTCTCAAGGCATCAAGCCCGATACTTGCCTTCAATGAATCGAGCATATGCCCAAAATCTTTTGCCTTAGAATTAGGAAGGAACGACCCTATAGAACCCGTGAAACCAACAACATGCGGGTGTTCCTCAATAGTTTTTAGCAATTCTTTAGATGCTGAGAGTATACGATTTGACCTGTCTGCTGTTTCCAGAATTCGCATTTGCATTTGTTGGTTTTTACGCTCCTCCTCCTTCTGTTCTTGAATTAATTTATGTTCTGAACCACTGCCTGCAATTGGCATCGCACGTATGCCACCAAGTGCATTTTCGTCCTTAACATACATATAACCTGATTCAGGCTTTGACAGCATGTTATCAGTATTTCTTCCTAATCCAGAAGCAGTGGAACGCTGTCCTCCTTGGACAGGTATAATTTTACCTGTGCTTGTTGAGACTTGGAAAGTCATATCCTCAGGCAATCCCTGCTCTGCCTTTTCTTCTGATGTCAATGTTCTATAGCCTTCTTGAGGGCTTAATGTGTTGCCTATAACTTTCATGGCAAGATCTGGATATTGCACAAGGGCTTGTGCGTCTTTATCACTATATCCCTTAGAGCGTAAAAACTCAAAAATTGGTCTATTTTGAGCACGTACATTATTGCCCTGCCGCATAACAAGTGCCGCATTTGAAAAACTTTCTTGCGGTGTTTTTCCTGATGCTAACCCCGCAAAAAAATCCATGAGATGCTCGGAAAATTCTGATTTTCTAAAACGCTCCCATAAGCTGCTTGGATTTGCATCTTTATGAATAAAGTTCCCAACTGCGTTTACATAATCGGTTGCCTGTTCGGGCTTAGCACTTGCTTTTAAATGTTCCTCTTCTGGTAAGTGTGCATTCAAATGTTTTTCTTCTCCTATGGGTGCCTCAAAAAGCTTTTCTTCATCATTTCCAGAATTGTTTTTCAAAGAGTTTTCCGCTATAGATTTCTCATTAAGTTGAGCAATATAATCCATCACATCTTTTTGCTGTCGCCCAGCTTCATCCCCACTAGACTGATCAATGTTCCCAACAAGTGGAGATTGAGGAATCATTGATGCAACACCTCCCTGCTCTGAAAAGTCATGTTTTTGTTGCTCTGGCGCCTCTTGTATCTTAACAGTATCCTTTGAAACATCCGGCAATGGAGGCATTTGGCGCTTTAAATCATCTGTAGACATAATCAATTCTGCTGGCGTTTTTTTCCCAGCTTGTTCTGTCCCTGTTTGAGAACCACGAATAAGCTCTGTAGGACTCAATTTTTGTGGAGTATTATCCCCATTGCTCGCATCAAAAGAGTTTGTGCTAAAAGCAGCAAGTTCCAACGCTTTACGCTTTCTATAAGCTTTTTCACGCTCTAATGCATTTAATTCTTCTCGCCAAAACATCACTGCACCCTTTCCATCTCAAAGCCAAGCTTGCTATAATCCACATGCAAAAAACCTGTCGCCTTATGCAAGAAAACAGCTTCTGGCTTTGACTTCAAAACATCCTGTGCCATCACCCCGCGATAGCGCTCTGGGTGCCCCTTGTAGTTGTATTCATAGAGTTTATAGCCATTTCTCTGCCCAGCTTCTCTGATGTTTTCTTTTGCTCTGATGTCACTAAGCCCAGCAAAAGTACCAAGGATAGTTCCAACATTTCCAACAATCTCCCACGGATTAGGTTTTGGCTGTGGAGTCAATGTCGTCCTTTGTCCTGTTTGCGTTCCGTAATTTCCAGCAACAGCTCCACCAGCTGCGAGCAACTTACTTAACTGGTCCCAATCAAGATTGTTCTGCTGTTCCCATTTTTGCCGCTCTTCATCCAATTGCCGTTGATGATTGGCATCAAGCACACTCCCTCCCGTCAACGCATTGAGATTTGCCTGACCTTGACCTTGAAAGAAATTATTGGCACCCGCCAACTGATTTTGGTTTGCTTGGTCAATGAGACTATTGGCATTCATCATGTTGTTGACATCTTGGTTATATTGCTGTGATAAAGCTTGTGTTGCTATGCCCCCCAATTCATCAGCCAAAACGCCGGTATGTGCACCCGAACCATAACGCCCAGCTCCTGCTAGCGAACTGTTAATAGAGCTTGTTGCTTTATTTAATGCGTTTTGAAGTGCTTCATTAAAGTAAGGGTTATTGCCTATTTGTTGCCCTGAAGCCATGTTCTTTAAGTTTTGGCTTGTTGAATTTTGCCATGTGGCTAATCCATTTAAATAATTGTTATCATAGTTATGCGTATTATTGCTAAGCCCATTAATCGCATTCTTTGTTTGATCACTTAAACCTGCTACACGTTGCCCATCATAGACGGCTTTTCCGCTGCCTTGATTATAAAAAGTCATGGCATCTTGAGCGGCGTGTTCAAAAATACCTTTTGCCCATGCAGGGGGTTCATTTGTTTGCGTCGTGTTTTGGGTATTCTGGATTGGTTTAGAACTTTTTCCCATGTTAAAGCTGCTTTCTATATTCTAAAAGATTAACGAGATATCCATGCGTTTTAAGAGATTTTTCCCACCCTCGCCTGCCTATGATGACAAGCTCTTTTGCCCCTTTTTTCTTGTAATAAGCTTCAATCTGAGTGATAAGCTTTGTTAAGGGCGCTCCTCCCTTTCCACCAAGTGTGACAACAACCGCCCTTAATGCTCCAGTGACGAGTTCTTGTAACTGTGTTGTGACATGCGCCATAAAGTTTTCATGCGCATCAACGATAATCCAAAGAACTTTTTCTCCCTTCAAAATATCGTTTAAAATGGTTTCTGTATTATAATCATCAGGGAATTTTTGATTAAAATAAGCTATCGATTTTATGACATTCTCAAAATAGGGCGCCATTTGTTCAGCGCTCCATTTTTCTGTATTATAGATCTTAAAACTCATCTTATGCCCGCGGGTTTGAGCGTTACATCAAAGCCTGTTATATGTGTCCATGGGGTGCCTTCTGGTATTCTAAGTCGCAAAGCATGATAGCGTGCCCTAGAGCGGATATTGTACATTCCGCTGCTATAGCCCGCGTAACGCTCTTTCGCCCAATTTAATTGATTTCTATTATCAATGATAAAAGCAGCTCCAACGCTTAAAAGACCACTTGTCGTATCTGCTTGAACAAAAGCCTCACTCATAAGATTAATCTGTCTGCCCGTATCCCCTACAATTTGTGAAGCAATGACAGCTTCCATAGGAGGACCAGCAAAAAAACCAAATCTATTGTCTTGTGTAAACGCTCCCAACATTGGCGCACCATTTTGCCACATTTTACTATCAAGAGAAGCGCGTAAATCTCTCAAGCATTCTTGTACTTCGTCTAAACCTTCTAATGTGTAACCCGCCGCAAAGAGAGGAAATAAGTGAAGTCTCTGTCCTTTAATGACACTCCATATTTGCAAAAGCCAATCATAAACATAGATATTCATCCCCATCATATCGTCATTTATAGAAAAATAAACGCGTGAATAGACCGGATCAATACAGGCTTTTATTTCATCAATGGCAAAGTTATTGTAAAGCGTAAAGATAGTTTTATCGACTTTGCCAAAACCAATAGGCAACATCTCACCAGTATTGTTGATTTGATAAAAACCATCATCAGAAATAAAGAAAGTATAATCTCCACGACTTGCAATTGCTGTGCTACTTTTTGCCCCTATTTTGTCTTTTATTTTTACAAAACTAAATATTATTTTAGACCCTGGAACGAAGGTTGCATGATAAATAGCAGAACGCATAAAAATAAGCGGGTTGGTTGCTTGCGTTGCTCCTTGTACATATTCCCCATCTGGGAAATCTTGATAATCGCAACTTTTCTCACCAACTTTCCAGTGTGTTGCATCATTGAGACCTGACCAATGAACACGATTTGGCTTATCTGTTAATTTCATTAAACAGACAAAATCTCCCCAAATACGAACAAGTCCAGCACGCGGGGGATTCCCCCCCAAATCTTCAAATCTCTCTGCTGTCTTTAAGGCGAATATTTGCGGTGTATCATTGTTATTAACGGCAATGATATAATCACCAAAGACAGCAAAAGACCAAGGTGCCGTTTCATTGGCGTGATATTGTTCCCCAAGCTTGCTAATATCTTTCCAACCGCGTGTGCTGTTATCATATTCGTAAAGCTTTGTTGATGTCCCTACAATAATCCGCACACCACTTAACGACCTTACTGCATAGACTCCTAAAATCACATCCGGAAAAGGTTCTGAAACGGGGGCAACTTTGGGAACTGGAATATAGGAATTGGGTGCTGGTAAAACGTTCACAATCTCACGAGAATAACCAGTGTTAATAAATGCAACATCTGGTCTAAACTCAGCAATAGGAATAAAGGTCATCAGAAATCCGTATGTTGAACTCTCAACAAATTCTTGCGCCGTGAAGTCTCAATTTGTAGCGCATCGAGTTGCTCTTGAAACATGGCAAAAGCTGCCGCAGCCATCTGTGGTTCTTTAATAATATTGGTATAAATTTCATATTTTGCGCGGGTTTTGATCAGTTCATAGGCTTCCAAAAACCATATTGAAGCTTCTTGTGCACTCTCTATGTCTTTTATTCTTATAGGATCAAGAATAAGCCTGATAGAATAGATACGGTCTGGGATTGGATACAAAATAAGCTTTTGTTCAAAATAACTGTATCGCGTGGACATGCCATGGTTACAATCATTCACAAGGCTCTCAATAACAAGCGGATCTGTATGCAAAAGCTTTGCTTTGCTGTGATTATCTTCATAAATGTAAGCATCAACAATGCGAACAGCCCCTGTCATTGAAGGATGTGCCTCTGCACCATAACGGCTTTTTCCCTTTATAGTGGTAAAAACAACTTCGCGGCTTTCATTGAAATAAAAAGGCAATCGTTCACAAAAGCGAATAGCCGAAAATATCGCCCTTTGCACTTGATCAACATACTCATCTGTTTGATCATCTATTTCATCCTGAATATCGTTTAACATCTGGATAAAATTTTTATCCCAAGGAGCAATGGTCTGTTTGTCTCCAATCGGACCACCTGTCTGTACTATTATTGTCATATGACTCTCTTCCAAATGTCTTGCGGCATCTTGTATGGGAGGGGGACGCAAGCAACAAACGCCCCCTTGCCTTTAACGATTTGTATAAAACTCAACAATCACCTCAGCATCACCTTTGGTGCTTTTCTTGTCTCGTGTCATATAAATCGTACTTTCAGCCTCTAACGAAACATCTCGTTCCTTCATAGGGAGGTACAGATCGCTATTGGAATATTGCGTAAGCCCTATATCTCCATAATCATTACCATGAGGCTCTTTTCCAAATGTAGCTTTTACATCTTCAAAATCCTCCATGGGATAAGCTGTAATACTTTTTATAAAAGCCCCTCGGGGTAGAACACCAATTTTCGTTATCAACCCTTGGTCTGTACATTTAACACGTGCCCGTAAATAACTAACCTGCTGTGTACAATTGTTGCGTCCTTGCAAAACATGTGGCAATCCCTCATCTGTCATGCCAACAGTCTCAACGGTTTCAACAGGTTCAGCAGGTTTTTGTGTAATTGGCGGTTTTTCTGCCATAATTGTCATCCTTTAATGAAGTTAAAATTGTTAGCTTGCTTCAGCAAAAGAAGGGATAACAATCGTGCCAAAATCTTGTCCCCCTTGATCAGAATGCGGCAAGGTATAGCGTGACTTTTTCATGCCGATAATGGTTTTTGCAGCCAAACCAAATTCACGTTGATAATCAAACAGTTCTTCAACAATTTTATAACGCGTCGCACTATTTTCCCCATTGCCTCCTGTTGCACCATTACCAATACGCCCATAAGCCATGATGATACTTTGCGCACCAAGCAAAACAGCACGACGAACAGATGTTACAGGCTCTTGTGTCTTTGAATTAACACCATTAGGGACATGCTCTGCTTCACGCAAAATGACACCGTTATACATCCCCAAAGAACCATTAAAAATTGGATTCTTCGCTCCAGAACCATCATAAGCCGCCTTGGTAATGTCTAACCACTGCCCGCTCTTTGTGTTGGTACGCAATTGGGTCACCTGTGTTGGGTGGAGATACATCACATAAGCAGATTTTCCATCAACACGAACAGGGCGCAAACGTGGATTAGCAAGTTTAGCACGTTCAACAGCTTGATCTATAAGATCTAATGTAAAAACATCGTCTTTTGTAAGCTCTTCATCAGTCTTTTTCTTAGCTGGGCGAATAACACGCAATTTGCTTGGCTCTAATGGAGCATTAAAACCATAATGCACCGGTTTAAGCGTTATGTTGCGTCCTTCAAACTGCATCCATGGTGCTGTATAACCTGCTGCCTGAATGAAGAACATCAAACTTAAGCGATCTGCATACCAATCAACAAGCCCATCCTTTGCTTCCTGACGCAAACTAAAGGGAACACGCTGTTGATCAATAGAGCCTTCATATTTGATGCGCACCGCATGAGTAAGCTCGTTGATGTGCACCTTTTCATTCATAAATTGGAGTGCTTCTTCATTGCCTTCCAGCGTTTGTCCCTCGCTAACGCCATCCCCCATCAGTTGAACTCGTAATCCACTCGTAACGGAGTCACCAGCACTTTTCCCTAGCATATCCAACACTTGGATAATGCTGTTTTTGCTCTCCCCCATCAGCGGTGCAATAGGCAACGCTTTTGAAGTTTCTGTGTTTAGTATCTTAGCCCAAACGCCAACGGCTAATGGGTCATTGAGCTTTACTTCTGTTACTGCCATTTCAATCAATGCCTTTCTTGGTTTTTAAAACTCGCCTTGCGGCTATCCCAAACGATAAAAATCACTTGGTTCTCTCTGTTGCGTCACCACGCACATCTTCAAGCTCTACTCATAATTTGTTCAAATTTTTTGGGATTTTTCTCAACCCATACAGCAAATTCGGCTTCCGGCATGGAAAAGAGCGTTCTCACATCCATACCGCCTGTTGGAACTTGCCCGCTGCGCGCTGTAAGTGTTCGCGCTGCTTGAGAACGCTCTTGAAGGGTTTCCACTTCATCCTTTATTGGTGCTTCACTATAGCCAAAAGCCTTTGCTTTTTGCACCAGCACCTCTATTGGGTTTATACCGGCTTTTTGGCATTGTTGGCATATTTGGCGCAATTCAGCACCAATTTGTTGTTGCCGTGCTGCGGGGTCTTTCCATTGCGGATAAAGGCTTGCTTGCGCTTGTAGGACACTGTCTGCTCTTTCATAGAGATAATCGGTGATACTGTCTAAATCCGGATATTTATCTTGTACCTGCGCTTTGGCTTCCTCGAAATAATCCCCTAACTTTTGGCGTTCATATTCCTCTTGACTCATGCGCTCTTGGCTCTCTCTTATGCGAGAAAACTCATCAAGTAATTTCTGTTGTTCTTGTACCTTATGACTAAGCCATGCAACATGTGCTTGTGGGTCGTCTTCTAGGGAGGGAACATTTTCCTCACGGCGGCGCGTGATTTCTTCCTGCATTGCGGCATATTTTTGCGCAAGTTCAATAGCCAATTCACGCGCTTCAATGGCGCTTTGTTCTGCCTTTTGGCGTGCTTGCCGCTCTTGCTCTAATTTATCAGATTCTATTACATCAGAATTTGGCTGCTCTTGAAGTGGTTCTACAGCTGGCTGTTCAGAACTTTCCTCTGCATCAAAAACTTCCTCAACTTGTTCAGGCTCGACCAATTCAATAGCATTATCACTGGCAAAATGTTCATCATAGATTGCTTGTTCTTCAGGCGTAAACTCTTCTTCCATATTCTGTCCCTTCAATGTGTTATTATATTTTTTGTCAAAACTCGATAGTGTTCCAACTGAGCCTGTAAAGCTTTGCGCTCTAGGTCACGCTGCGCTATCTCATTTTTTGCCTGTTGCAACTCAAGCTGCATACGCGCTTGTTCTTGTTTCAAGAAAAGTTCGATATTTTTCTGCTGCAATGCCGTTTGTTTCTGCTGCGCATCAAGTTGATAGAGTGTGCTCTTTGCTTGCGCTTCCTGCTGGAGAGCAGCAATCTTTGCTTGTTGCTCTGGAGTTAATTGCGCCCCTTGGCTTTGTTGCATCATTTGCTGTTGTTGTTGTTCTTGTTGCGCCTGCTGTGCTTTTGCCGTTAAATTTGCTACCAATGTTGCCGGTAGTGGCGAAAGCTTTAAAAGATCTGGAATCATCTCCGGTGTTAAGAAACCACCAAGTAACGGCAACATCTGCGTAATTGCCGCAAAAGTTTTCTCTTTTTCATTGGGGCTTGTCGGTGAATCATCAACAATAATGTCGTATTCAAGCGTTGTGACAGCTTCACGAGTTAATGGAACATACTGCGCATTTTCTGGTCCAGAAATCCGAACCAAACGCCCATCAGAGAGATAATTCTGAATCAGATAAAGGATAATCTTTCCCTGCCTACACCGATAAAGCTTGAGATTGTCAAACAGCCCCGCAAGCAAATTAAGCGTTGATTGCCGGCGTGTATTTTCCAGTACATTCGCTTGATTAACCTCTCTTGTGCCTATAAACTCTGCCGATAATCCTGTTACGTGCGTTATCGCTTCACGCGATTCATTAAACAGCTGAAAGAAACCATTAGGGAATTGCGCACTTGGCTTTGGTTGGATTTTTCCTCTTGTAAGCGCCCCGTTTTTCACCCACGTAATCGTATCGGTTCGTGTCCAATTTTCTAATGCTTGGCGCTCATCATCAAAAGCTCCTCGTTCTGCCATCAAACCACCTTTGGCTTGACTGTTTAAAATATACATGACTTGGCTAAAATATTTGTTCGACCATTTTTGCGGATCTTTTGCGGGGCGAACAATCCCGTAAAACTGGTTTTTAAGCTTATCCAGCGTGCCTGTGATACATTCCCAGCCAAGCTGTCCATCTGGTGCTAAGGGTTTATCAGGCTTTGCTAAAAGACGCCGCCCCAGAAAAGCGCGCTTGACCACCTTTTTATTAAAACACACCCCTTGAAGTTGTGGTGCTACCCTTTGAAGCTGTTCAAACTCTCGTTTGCTATAACTGCGCATTTGTCCTGTTTGAAGATCAGGTGCCTTGAAATAAGCTTCATATTCAAACCAACGGCATTCAACCAGCGTAACATAGCGTTTCCCAGAACACGGCTCTGAGAGAGAAGTCGCATTGGAGTCATCATGATACGCATCAAGTGAGACATGATACTCCTCAGAAGCGGTTGTACTATCGATAGCCCAATCGGCGTTAAGATCTTCAACTTCTACATCAGGAAAAAGACTTTTCGCATCCTCAACAGATTTGCGATCAACATACCACATACGCTGTGCATCAATGAGATTGGGTCTTACAGCATTAGCATCCCAAACCATTTTCAACGGATCTAAACGCTGGACAGCAGGAGTTCCTTCAGGATCTGTTTCATAATCAAGCCGTGTATCTGTCCAGCCCATGCCGCAGATGACCATATCTTGAAAAGCATCGGAATCGGCATATTCCGCCTCTGCTTCATCACGAAACCATTCTGCTGCTCCGGTGAGCAATTCATTGGATATTGCTGCTCCTACTTGCCTTGGTTGAAACTGCACTTCACGCTTGTTATTACGCTCTGCCCCAACAATTGCGTTGACCAGTGGTGCAATACGGTTAAAGGTCATAACGGGGCGGCGTTGTGCCTTCAAAACCGCAAGATCTTCCTCTGCCCATTGACGACCATTATAAAAATCAAAATCTTCACGCGCTTGTTCACGCCATTCATTGACGTGTTCGACATCTTCCTTATACCAAGATTTCAAGCGCCTATAGAGTTCATCTTCATCAAAATCTGCCGTTTTTTTAGAGTTATGACTTAGAATGCCATCCATGATGTCGCTTCTCTTTCCATAGTGCGATAACGTTCTTGTTGCGGTTTAATGCGTGGTGCTTCATATACAATGCACATCAATCCAAAGGCATCTGCCCCATGACTGGACCAATCATGCTCGGCGCCTAAACCAATACCCCGCTTCTCATCCCATTTCTCGTGATACCAATTGAGTGCCTTGCGCCCTGCTACGGTCGTCTCTTCATTAAACCAAACTGAAGGCAAAATCCGTCGCACCGCCTCTATCCGCATTTTGACAGCACCCGCCCCTTGATTAGGAATGACTTGCGTTTCAAAACCCGCATCATTTAAAGCACTCTCAAAACTCACATTATGTACACGGTCTCTTGTTGCACCATCATGGGGGAGAACCATCAATGCCTTCTCATAGCCATTGTGACGTAACCAGCCTATGTGCTCTGATAACGGTTGTCCTTGCGCTTCGTAATAATCAAGCACTCTGATCTCTCTGCCAACAAATTGCGCTATCCAGATTGCTGTGGCATCTGCCTTAGCACCTGTGCCCCCAATATCCCAAAAGGCGCGTATCTGCATTAAAGGATCACGCGCAACACGCCCTATCCGTCCCTCTTGCTCGGCTGCCAACATTTCCCTCTGATAATAAGCGCCTTGAACCGCTGTAAGATACGCCCCCTCCCAGATATGCTTATAAGTTTCTGGACGGTTTCTCAGATCATCAAGCCGCGCTTCATTTAAGATCTTAGGAAACTTCGGATTGTCTGACCAGTTGATCTCTACACGCTTGATTGCCGCATTATCTGAAAAGCGAAATCGCCTTTCAACCGGTGCATTATCTCGCAACGGGTTCCATGTCACCCATAACTCTGCTCTCCACCCCTCGCCTTCTTCACGCAACGTTGGAATAAGTGTCTGCCAAGCTGTCTCTGTCACGGGCTCTGCCTCATCAACCCAACAAAGCAAAATGCGTCCCATCGATTTGATACTGGCTATATTGCGGTCCAGACCAGAAAACTGAAAAGCTATACGACCATCATTTGACTTAATCGAAGCCTCTCCAACCTTGTAATAGTCCCTTAAAAAATCATGGGCTTCAATGGCGCGCTTAATCTCCTCCAATGAACTCTCTGCTAGCGAATTTTGAAACTGACGTGCACAAAGAATAGTCCCCAATATCCCTCCCATACCAAATTGATAGCCTTTTAAAGCCGCCATCAAGGCAAATGATCTTGTCTTTCCAGAGCCTCGCCCACCCCAAGCCGCGCGTACCAAAGCGTCTCCTGTAAAAATAGGAATGAGTTTTGGTACAATCTTAATCTGTCTCGTTGTCATAAACCAAAGGGGCTATTTCCACGCGCCCTATCATTTTAATCGCCCCGCCATCCTCGCCTGTCACTTGAAGAGGCAAAATCTTCCCCAATAATGCCAAATAAGCAGCGGGGCATTTGATTGCTTGCTTTTCCAGATAAGAGATCAAGCCCTCTTTACCATATTTCTTGCCTGCTCGTTCAGCAGCTTCAATGACCGACTCTTTTAAAAGGCTCGTTGTTTTATTGGGAACGCCTTTTATTCGCCCTTTTCCAGCATTGGGTGGCATTTTTTTGGATTGTGGAGCCTGCTTTGTATTTTCTGCTGTCATAAAATACTTTCTCCAAATAACAAAAAACCCCGCAAAACGCAGGGCTCTAAATCATCATGTCAATTTAATAAAAGAAGTTAATGAGGAATTCTCTGCTGTAATTTTGGACGCAATTCGACCAGTACAGCAGTGCCATAAAACACTATTTTTCATATCCTGTCAACAAAAAAATCACGATATTGTGTATTTTTTATTTTTTCACCTAAATCTAGTGTCTTTAACAACCAACCACTCACAATTGTGTCTTCTAAACGAATCAATTATATGGAAGCACTAAATTATTGATTAGCAAAAAGTGGGGGGAATAATGGAAATAATTATAGTCATAGGAGGAATATTAATAGCAGCAAATATGATCTACCACATTTCGAAGGTAGGAGAGAAAGGTTGGAATGTAGGATTCGAAAATACGATTTTATTAATCATAATAATCGATGTGTTTTTATATTTTGAATTCTCAGTGAACATATTACTAATAATAGCAACTTTACTGTCTTTTAGGAGCTATTTAAGAATAAATGACTATGAAGAACAATTCGAGTTACTTCAGGAACAGAAAAATCGAGAAATAGAAATATACAAAGAACAAATTACGAAATGGGATAGAAGTCTTTTAAAGAAGGCTCAAAAAATATCGCAAAAATGGATTAAGCAATGGAATAAAGAAATTAGACAGTGGGAAAAGGATATACTAAGAATAAAAGATCCCATAATGATAGGTGAAGCTTATGAACATCACCATCCCATCATAAAAGATATCTGTACTCAAGGATATAAAGAAATACCGTTTCTCTATAAGAAAGCTTTGGAAACAGAACCTTCTGCTGAGCATTGCGAAAAAATCAATGTATTCAAGAAACACATAGCTTTTAAGAAAAGCTATCTAAAAACAATGCGACTCATGAAAAAAAACGGGATAGTTGTTGAAAAAATCGTAGATCCCCTTACAGAGAAAACATGTCATAAATCTACAATGTTTTTGTTGCATTGGTGGTTATATGTGGTTGATGATATGATCATAGCCGAGTACGAAAAACAAGCGTTACATGGGTTTTATAAAAATGATAAATCGCTTGACATCTACTGGGATGAAATGTCTAAAAATACAGAATACGAAGAGATAGAAGAAATACTGAAATCATGGCATTTGCCTATTAAGTATGAATGCCTAGTAGAGATAAAAAAATGTTTACTGACATTGTTGTATGACATTTCGGATGACTATAGAATAGCAAGAGAAATTTTTATTCATTATAAGCGTCTTCTTGAAACTGTTACAGAAGGATATATTTCTTTAGATGAAGACCGTTATACCGAAGAGGTAAAATGGAAGGTAAATGAGTGTAAAGAGAAAGATAAAGAACTCATAAATGAAAAAGATAATTATAATCTATACATTTCTGAAAATATTCCAACATTTGAGAAAACTTACAAATTAGGAACAATAGAACAAATTAAATCAGCAAGTAAAAAATGCTATAATAGATTTATCTATTGGGATATGCTCGTAAATATAATAAATTCAAGAGAGAAACTACAAATTATCTTCGGTGAAGAAAAGGTGAATGCACTGAAAAAAGCTATAAAGGAAGAATACAAACAATTTCATATCGAAAAGCAGGAGGCAATTTTCGAAAATAAAGATTTTCATTACAACAAATCCTACGAGCATTTGGTAGAATATTTGTTATAAACCAATACGATTATGCGCTTTTGTGAAAAATATTTGTCCAGACTTTGCTTCAGTTTTCTAACACCTAATCGTCCAAGCCAAGCTCTTTCCTCACCTCTTCAGAGCTATAAAAAGTACCCTCTCCCCTTCGAACACGCTCTCTTACTTGTGAGGCTAAATAATAATCCTCTGCTTCCTCTATTCCACGTTCAATAATCTCGCGTAAATAAAAAGACTTTGTACGTCCTGTCTTAGCAGCTAAATTATTCAAACGTGTTTCGAGATCACTTGACAACCGAATAGATATCGTCATAACGCAATCCTCATCTTTGTATTCATTGTAATACAAATACAACGAATTGCACAGAAAAACATTTCACGTCAAAGCGAAAGAAACAACATAAAACATCTACCATTTAGTTTTTTGTCAAAATATTTCTGTAGAGCATTCAGAACAATCCGTAATGAACTTACAAGATGTGGTAATATCTTATCTGGAAGACTGGATTCTACATATAATTGATCAACTAAAGATCGTGACAACCTTCGCTAATACTTCATTCATAATAGCTGTTGGCAAACTTTCTACTTTACGCCCATTGCGCACCACCAAATCGAGAACACGAGGCTGATCGCAACGAATAACACCCCTCGTTCTTGTACCCGTAAGCGGCACTGCAAATCCAATACGGCGAACAAAATTTCCACCGCTTGTGATCGGCAAAATAACTGGTAAACCTGTTGCTTGATTAAAATCATCAGGAGAAACAATGACGACAGGACGGTACCCACGCTGCTCTCGTCCTTGGATTGGTTCCAAATCTACCATATAGATATCACCACGCCTCATATAAGCTCGCCCCCTACAGCAGAGGAATCAACCCACTCACGGTCTTCAGGTGATTGTGGTTGCGAATAATCGGAGGCAGCTAATAACTCAGCCATCGTGTATCGCGGCTGGACTGATGGTCCCACGACAAGACGGCCATTATCAATAGCCAAACCAACTTCGGTATTTTCAGTCAAGTGAAGAACATCAAGCAATGCAGGTGGGATGGAGAGCATCACTGATCCCCCAACTTTACGTAATTTTGTTGTGTGCATAAAACGCTCCCTTCAGTATTATATAAAAATATAACACTCTAAAGCCTACTATTCAATAGTCTTTTTTGCGCTTTTGCGTAAAATGTCTATGAAGCGCATTCAGAGCAATCTGCAATGAATTTATAAGATATGGCAACGTTTGATCTTCACTAACAAGATATTGTAGAGCCGCATAAAGATTATACTGTTTATAGAGGCATTGTGTTTCTTTGATTACCTCTTGCATATTAGAAAACTGTTCTGTTGCAAATTCAACCCATTTTTCTCTTGCTTTGTCATCAGAAGATGATGGTATTTCATCATAAACAGCGCTTGGTAAACCTTTTGCACACAAATAGTCATTTTTCACTTCAAGATATTTTTGCGCAGCATCATACTGGTCTTGAGTAAGCACACCTTGCAAACAAAGCCGCCCAACATAAGTACCAGCAAGCGGATTTTTAGCCTCTTCAATCGTCAAACCAAAGCGTTTAGCACGCATTTCAATTGCCAATTGATTAACAGGATCTTGACGTACTTTCACTTGTGAAATGTAAGCATCTTTCTTTTTCATACATCCCCTAATCTGTGGGAGCCCACATGTTTCTCTTTGCTCTATTTTTTAATCAAAATGGCATGCTATCATTAAGAGATGCGCTATAATCTTTAGCACCTGAAGCGATAGCATAATTTTGAGAAGTAACGGAAGAAGGGGTAGACTGCTCTTTCTTTGCATCAAGCAAATACAACTCGCCTTTGAATTGCGGTAAAACAATCTCTGTTGTGTAACGGTCAATACCATTTTTATCTTGCCATTTGCGTGTTTGTAATTTTCCTTCTACGTAAACTTTTGAACCTTTGTTGAGATATTGAAGTGCAATTTTTGCCAAATGTGGATTAAAAACCACAACTGAATGCCATTCTGTTTTTTCTACTTTTTGATTGTTTTTTTTATCTGTATAGCTCTCAGAAGTCGCTATACTAAAATTGACTACTTCTGTTCCAGAATTCATTGTTTTGCTTTCGGGATCAGCACCTAAACGCCCGATTAACGTCACTTTATTTAGCATGTTTTTTCTTACCTTAAACTTGTACTTTAATACATAGAAAATCTTAGCATGATTTGCTTATTTTTTCAATTATTTCAAAATGATATTATTGTTTTTTAACATATAAAATTATATTTAATATGCAAAAAAACATAAATACTTCAGTGTTCATTTAAAACTCTTGAAATACATACATAAATGTATTAACATAAGATATGAAAATAAGATTTGAATGGGATGAAACTAAAGCAAAAAGTAATCTTAGAAAGCACCGTGTCAGTTTTGAAATTGCTGCTCGTGTTTTTGCAGACCCGTTCGCCATGGTTAAACAAGACCGTATTGAAAACGGAGAATATCGTTGGCAAACTTTGGGTCTTGTGGATGGTTTTTTACTGCTGCTCGTGGCGCATACTGTCCATGATGATAAAGATGGTATAGAAGTAATCCGTATTATTTCAGCGCGGCGAGCTAACTCGAAAGAAAGGAAACGTTATGAAGAAGAAAGTTCTTTATGAAATTGATGTAGGTAACTTATCACCTTTGACAGATAAACAGAGAGTTGAAGTTGATAAGCTGGCTGCAATGCCGGACAGTGCAATTGATCATAGTGATATTCCGTCACTCAATGATGCATTCTGGAAAAACGCCGTTCGCAATCCATTCTATAAACCAACCAAAACTGTCACAACAGTACGTGTGGATTCAGACGTTCTAGCGTGGCTTAAAAGTCAAGGGAAAGGATATCAAACACGGATTAACGCAATTTTACGTGACGCCATGCTTCGTTCAATGCGTTGATCTCTTTCCTGCTACAAAGAGTATCAAACTGCTTTCGATAATTTTTTGATCTCTTTATTGATCTCATCTATAAGAGGTTCGTAATTGAGAACGCTTTTCGGAATAGCACCACCATAAACCCATGCTTTTACTTGCGCTTTGGTACTAAAATCTGCCTTTTCTGGTACGGTGTAATACTGACCACCGTCAAACTTTTCACACTCTCTTGTACCGTCTTCATATTCGTAGAGGTTGTAAAAATACTCCTCTGCTCCATCTCCCCAAGGAACATACCCAACAGCCGTTGCAACCCACTTTTTTTGCATAGGCTGTTTATGATTTGTTAAGAACAGTTGTTTTAAAATTTCCATGTTTTTAGTCCATAATTTTACCAATAGGTTAATTTACCTTAAATTTGACCGTACAGAGCGTTTTATATTACAGATGTGGTTTTTCATCATAAAATCTTTAAATCGCTCTGTACGGTACCTTTTTGACGATTTAAACGCATATCTAATCACAAAACCATCAGCACTTTTCACTAGTTTGCTGTTTTAGGCTGCTTTGGAACTGCCACTGTCATGACACACCTCACTAGGCTTGCCTATTCTCATGAACGAAATGCGCTTCCCCCCTAAAGCTAGGTTACGCGTATTTTCAACAGCGATAAAAACCTTCTCAGCAGCCCCATAAAGCCTGCTTTCTAAAGCGTTGCAATACCGTGCCAGATCAGCACAAGAGGGGACAAAGGTTGTTGATAGACCTTTGGCTTCTCCACGGATCAGATTTTTAACAGCTTGCAACAAAGACCAGAGTGAGATGCCGTTAAGAGCCGCGATATAAGCCTTTGCACGTGCTTCTGGATTTGAAACTTTTTGCATTGTCAAACCGCCTTCAAGCACATCAAGAGCCTCTGCAATATCTTCAACAGACGCTTTCAAGGAAAGTAAGTTTTGAACTGTCTGATAAGCTTCTAAAGCTTGTTCCTCTAGGGCTGGTGTCAATTCCATGCCACTGATCAAGGTCCAAGGATAATCCCTTGTTACGCATTGCGCCATCTGATCTGCACTGTTTTGAAGCGGATTCACTAAATCCTGCTCTACGGATAAGGTTACGGATTGTTTCTCCGGTACCACCACAAGTTTTTTGTTCTTTTGAAAAATTTCCATTGCTTCCACCACTGTTGTTTGTGTTTTTTGTTTTTTCTAAATCATCAACCGCTTTGCGCACCCAGTTACGCCATGTTGCTTGCCAATCGATTTTGGTTGCATTGGCTCCGGCTTTTGAACGCCAGTAATCTCGAAACTTCGCGATTTCGACTTTCACACGCTCTGGAGGCAAGCCCTCTGCAATGGCAAAATCGTAATCGGGTTCAAAGTCTTCAGGCAATCGACAGCCTCGATTAGCTTTTGACCGCTTAGCTTTTTTCGGAATGCTTGTCTGCTCGTGAATGGGAGGTTGGTTATCTGCTATCGTTTCGTTTTGCTCTGATTGGCTCTCAACAGCATCAACCTCGATTGGCTCTTGAACCAAATCAGTGATTTCTAAATTTTCAAAATCAATTTCTTTTTTTGATAAAACGATAGTTTTATTTTTTTTATATATATTATTCTTATTCTGGTTCTTTATAGCTAGATTTTGCTTATCTTTTGCTTCAGCAAAAAAATCATTTTGCTTGTCGTTTGCTTCAGCAAAAAAAACGTTTTGCTTGTCATTTGCTTCAGCAAAATTATTAACATGTTGTTTTATATTGTTTTTTGCTTGTGCACCTTTTTTACCAGCTTCACTACGAACTTGTGATATATGCTCTTTTTTATCAGCAAAATCGTTTAGCTCTTCTTCAACGCGCGCATTCCACAACCCACCATCTATCTCAATAACTTTATCATTCCTCATGAGATATTCGACGATAGTTGCGAATTTTTTTCGTGAACAATTGCAAGCGCGTGAAAGCGTTTCAAAATCTTCTTTAATTGGTGCTTTCTTATCGTACATGCGTACAATAAGCGTTATATAAACGCCCCGTTGTTCCAACGTCATCCCATCTGTACCACTTATCCAGTCATACAAATGAAATCTTACCCATGGCATTGCATTAGACATGCGCACCCCCTTCTTTCATTAAATATAAAATTGCCAAAGCATCTGCTTCATTATCATCACAAGGCGCGTGACCTTTTGCATGCATTGCCTTAATCATTTCTGCTTTTGAGGCATTTCCTTTTCCTGTCATTGCTTTCTTAATGGTACCAACGGGAATGCCTTCATACGGTATCTGATGATGTTCACACCACGCCGTTAATGTTGCTAGAAAGCCCCCATAAACATGAGAAGCGTCTGTACCCACATGCCGGCGTACCTCTTCAAAATACACCGCATCAATTTCATCAACAGACCTCTTTAATTCAGTAAGCCATTTCTTAAAGCGCAAGTAACGCATGCCACCGCCTTCAAAACGGCGTGATTGAAAATGTTCTGTATCACTTGTGATAAAACCATCTGCATCACGAAGCGCCCAGCCTGTCTTAGTACCTAGATCAAGACAAAGAATGGTTTGTGCATTAGTGATCATAATCCCCCCTGCTGTTGCGTATTTATATGTGTGCTATGACAGAGCGCGTAATCATAAGTTTTAAAAAACGAACTCACTCAATTCA
The DNA here is from genome assembly GCF_042195785.1 of Bartonella sp. AP58NXGY. Classification (NCBI taxonomy): domain Bacteria; kingdom Pseudomonadati; phylum Pseudomonadota; class Alphaproteobacteria; order Hyphomicrobiales; family Bartonellaceae; genus Bartonella; species Bartonella sp. AP58NXGY. The sequence continues at coordinate 28,891 of NZ_JBHIOY010000013.1, forward strand.
GACACACACAGCATGCCTCATCTGGCTGCACTAACTAAATGTGTAGATCGATTGTATTTCTGTAAACTATCTATGAAACGTTTTTTGAAACCATATGCGTTACTATATGCCTTTATGGACAATGAAGGTCCTAAAGCACTTTTAGCTATTAAATTATCATTTTCATCAAGAGAAAAATCCCAATCAGAATCGCTAAAAACAATTGTGCTGCCATCTGGAAAATGCATTTCTTTTGTAAAATCTTCTAAAATGTAAAAAGTATAATATGAACTTTGCAACACCTTTGTAGAGCTTTGCATTTTTTTTATGAGAGACATAAAAACAAAAAATCGTGATTACATTGACTATAAAAAACACAATCATCGCTGCCAAACTGTCCATTTTTATTTTCTTTCTTCATATTGAGATTGCAACATTTCATTTTGTTCACATGGCTTCATGCAAACAGTGGAACCCTTGACAAAAGCAGGCGTTGGAGGAGATTGTTCATTCCATAACGCTTCGAGAAGATATGCAACGGCTCCTCTTGAAGGAACACCATATTTTTCCCAACGCCATACTGTTGACTTGTTGACGCCTAACCGTTCTGCCATTTCTTTCAGAGTTAAATTCAGATTTTTACGTAACTGTTTTACTGCTATTTTTCCCATAAAAAATAATATGCATTATGAGTACTTAAAAGTCAAGTCGAAATGCATACCAATTATATGCAATATGAATATATTAAGGAGATAAAAATGCTTAGTAACACGATAGACCAATCTGCTAGATTAATAAAAGCGCGTTTAGCGCGTGGTTTTAGAAGTGCTAAAGAAGCAGCTAGATATTTTGGCTGGAACTACTCTAGCTATATACAGCACGAACAAGGATTAAGAGGAATATCGCGGGCATCTGCGAAATATGCAAAAGCATTTAGAATTAGTGAAGGATGGTTATTAACTGGAGAGGGAGAAGGCCCCTCCTTTCCAATTCCTGCGACAAAAAAAACTGTTGATGAGCAAATTATTAATCTACTGCAAAAAACAACTCAACCAGATAAAGAAACAATTCTTCACCTTTTAAATCGCCTGCATGCAGAAGAAAAAAAATAAAAGCTTTTTTTCTTTCATTACTAAATGTAGAAACCAGATGCATTATTTTGTTATCTAGTTCTATATCACTTTTTATTATTTTCATAACCATTCACCTTCCCCTTTCATGAGAATCGTCATTTAGAAAAAATCTTCTTACAAGATTTTTATACCGTTAAAAATAAAATACACATAACGCATATTTTATTGTTGACAAGTATGCATTATGCGTATTATATATATTCCATAAACCACGCACAAACAATCGCCAAGAGGTGTTAGGGAGGAGAAATTATGGATAAGCCAATTCTTATTAATTCCAATGAAATTTTATTAGTTGCCTACGATAAAGATCAACATATTGCAGAGTCTGGACCACTTGATGCAAGCCAAATTCTAAGCATTGTTGATGAGGTAGATGATGCAATCCAAATCTTTCGCATCAATCCTTCTGAAAAAAGTTGCGAAGACATTTCTGAAGAAATTGCAGACGCATATGTCGAAGCAAATATTGAACATCTCCATGAGGATAGTGAGGTTCATTACTTTGTACGTGAAAGTGATGCTTACAATGAACTTTTAGACGAGATCGCAGACGACAAATATAATGATGAGGTCTACGGGACCTATGAAGAGCAAAATAAATTACGTCTTTGTGATGTGCTTTAAATTCTGAGGGCGCATTTAAAAGCGCCCCCTTTCATTCATCAATCCCATCAATATGAGGTTCGTAATGGAAAAGCCTATTGCTATCCCACAAAATACAAACAAACACGAAACAATTCCAACCATGTCTAGTCGTGAAATTGCAGAATTGTGCAGTAAAAGACATGACCATGTTATGCGTGATATCAAGAAAATGCTTGAAGAACTTAACGCCCCCAAATTTGGGGTGGTTGATTTTAGTGGTTATTATCTTGATAGCAAAGGTGAAAGCCGCCCTTGTTATAATCTCCCCAAACGTGAATGCCTCATTTTAGTTTCTGGTTACAGCACTGCCTTACGAGCAAAAATAATTGATCGTTGGCAAGAATTGGAAAAGCAAGCAGTAACACCACAAATCGACTATTCAAGTCCAAAGGCTATGATTGGCTTTTTGAATTACCTACAAGGTCAAATAGATCAAAAAGACACCATCATTGAAGATTTAACACCAAAAGCCATGGCTCTTGAAAGCTTACAACGTCATGACGGACTGTTTAGTCTTACAGAAACCGCTAAAATACTTGAGATGCAACCAAAACAATTCATTCTCTTCTTACAGCAAAAAGGTTGGGTTTACAGACGAGCAGTAGGTGGAAATTTGCTACCGTATCAAGACAAAATCCAAAAGAAACTTATGGATTGTCCAACTATCACACTTCAAACCGCAAATGGAATAGAAAAGGTCATTCCTTGCGCAAAAATCACCACAAAAGGTATGGGGCTGCTGTCTCAAGAGCTTAAAAGACAAAGCATGCATTAAGAGGCTATTGTTATGAATAAAAAATACGAATTAACTGATGAAATTCTATAACCTCAAGAGATAGGCTTCTAACAACCAAACAACCATTTTTAACACATGCGTGATTCACGCCACGGGGGAATTGCGTCTTCAATGGAGGAAAGAAAAATGAATGAACAAAACACGAACTTAACAGAAGTAAACAAAACAAACGATTGTGAAGTTAAACCTACAGCTATGGAACTTATTTTAGAAAGAGCTCTAGAAAATGATGTTGATCTGGACCGTCTCAAGAGCCTTCTCGAATTGCGAGAAAAGGAGATAGAACGACAAGAGCGCCAAAACTTTGTCCGTGATCTTTCTACTATACAAGTGGAATATAAAAATATCGAACAAAATGCCATTAATACACATACTAA
>NZ_JBHIOY010000014.1:0-23918 GCF_042195785.1 Bartonella sp. AP58NXGY
AAAGTAGGCTTCTCTCTTTCATAGGAGTAAAAAATCTAAAAGATATGTCTTTTAAACAAGCACAAACCGCTTTGTTTTCTTTGAAAAAAAAGCAACAAAAGCAAATAGACGCCCCTATACAAGATATTGAATATGCACCAACTCAACAACAAAGGGTGCTGTAAAATGGAACAAAGAACAGCACAATGGTTTCAAGCCCGCTTGGGAAAAGTCACCGCTTCAAACGTTTACAACCTACTGAGTAAAACAGCAAAGGGAATGCCGACAAGCAAATATGAAGACTACAAAATCAAACTTATAACAGAACGTTTAACTGGTGAAGTAAGCCAATCTTATCCAACGCCTGCTATGCAATGGGGCATTGAACATGAAGAAGATGCCTTGAAAGAATATGCATTTATTTATGATACAGAGGTCATAGAGTGTGGTTTCATACAACACCCCACAATCAAAATGGCTGGTGCTAGTCCTGATGGGTTTGTTGGTGATGACGGTTTAGTTGAAGTCAAATGTCCACAATCACCAAACCATTTACGCTTCTTTATAGATGACACTATAAAGCCTGAATATAGCGCGCAAATGCAATTTCAAATGGCTTGTATGGGACGAAAATGGTGTGATTTTATCAGTTATGTGACCCACGTTTTACGAGACAATCAACATACTTGCGCATGAAAATCAAACGCATTCACCGTGATGAAGAACAAATTGAAGAGATTAATCAAGCGGTCGAAGCCTTTTTAGCAGAGATAGAACAAGAAATGCAAAAGATTTTGACAAAAGCTGCTTGACTCTATGGGGGTGCTCTCTCCTCCCAGCACCCCCACCTATTTATAATTATTCTCAACACTTAGATAATAAGGAAAGTTTTAAATGAACGAAGAAAAATTAACTGCCTCAATAGAAAAAGTAAGCTTATTCGAACAAGCTTTACTGTCGATGCGTTTGCAACGGCTTGTCAATATACAAGATCTCTCAATTTATGGAATGTCAATGACATATATTAGAGAGCTTGTAAAAATCGGAGCTTTCCCTAAGCCTATACAAGAAGGACGATACTTAAAATGGGATCTTGTTGAAATTGATCGTTATATTGAAGCTAAAAAAACTGAAAGAGATTCAGTAGAATTGTCTTGAAGAGGTCCAAAGTAACGAACTGCTCGTAGAGACAGGTTAACAAAAATGACAGAAAATTATTGATAATAGCTTGATCATGAATAATTTAGTGACAATCGATAATGATGGTATTGCCGTTACGATCTCTTTAAAAATTACAGAGGGTGTGGGGAATAGCCACGCTACAGTTATAAAGCTTGTACGTCAAAATATTGAAGACTTTCAAAAATTTGGAAGGGTTGGATTTGAAATCTCACCCTTTTGAAAAAAGGGGGGGTCTATTTGCTGGAAGTTCAGTGACAAATTTGAAAAATGGAGATAAGAATCATCAACAGGCTTTAAAGCCTTCTCATAGTCAATAAATCCATTAAAAAAGGGGAAAAATGAAACAAACTTTAAAATTATTAAGCTGTATAGCTTTATTAAATATGGCTGGATGTCACTCAAAGCCTCCTTCAACATACTTTGTTATATGGGAAAAGCCAGGTGTAAACTCTACTGAGGTAGGAAAAGCACTGTTAGAGTGTGGTGCGCTATCTCCTTATAGTAGCGGTATAGACAATAGCAAATTAGGCTTTCATGAATGGTCGATGATTCATGCTTGTATGATCCAATCAGGATTTCACTATAAAATTAAAGATGGGAAATGGTGTGAAAATTGTAAAGATGATAGGATTCCGGTATATTCTCTTAATAGTTCTATCAAGACTCAAAGAAGTGTTGAAAGACGCTTAAACAGCTCGTTTTGTAAAAACGACGGTATAATAAAACTTCTCAATATCAACACTCCGTTTTGCAATTGATCATCAACAATCAAAATGCTGTATGAGATAGTAATAGCTTATATGCGAACAGATTTTTGGGAACAACGACATGCTCTCTTGGAACAGTGGGCTGCATTTATAACAGGAGCGACTTGACAGCCTTATAACAATGTGTCTATTGTCGAATTAGGTGCCTAGAAAACACCTTAGACACATAGCGGATAGATTGCCGATACAATCTTTTCTCCGCACATTAAAGGCTTTGACTCATTGTATGTTACACGCATATAATGGCTTTGTCGGGTGTAGTTACGCTATACAATACCTTTTATAGGGAAAGCATAACGACGGGCTATGTGCCGTGTTTTCTAGCACCCGGCGCTCTTCTAGAGTGTCAATAGAAGACATTTAAACACATAGGAGTTCATTATGAACACACTTATAGAAATTAAAGAACAAATCATTGATCAGGAAACTGTTCAGACAGTAAACGTACGCGAATTGCATACGTTTTTGGCAATAGGAAAACGTTTTGCTACTTGGATTACGAACCGCATTAATCAGTATGCATTTGAAGAAGGAAAGGACTATATTTTAACGCTTCCCAAAATTGGGAAACGTAAAAATGTTATCAGCAAAGAATATCACCTTACCTTAGATATGGCCAAAGAACTCTCCATGGTTGAACGCAATGAGAAAGGTAGACAGGCTCGTCGTTACTTTATTGAGTGTGAGAAAAAATTAAAAAGCCAATCTGGTGATTATGATAATGATACACGCTTTGATTTGCCAAGTTACTGGGAGGGTATAAATGCTGGTGAAAAAGCTTTGTATCTTTTAGGTCCTATCCATGTTCGTCTTATTGATGCTTTTAGAGTAGATGAAGAGAACAGAAAATATAAAGCCCTCATTAAAGAAGTAAAGCAGGTTTTAGCAAGATCTGTCGTGAAAGCAGCTTAGTTTGGAAAATTGATTCTATCTCCTCGTCTTTTATGGCGGGGAGGGGAATTGGGGAGTCGAAGCAAAACATGGTATGGTGATTTAGTTCCAAAATATGCCTCAAAAAAGCAGCAATGATTCGTATTTTAGTACTATCTCAATACCATCTGATAGCGTTATGATAGGGTTTTAAAAGGTGGTTTAATTTTTTCTAATTTCTAATAAATTACTGAAAAATAAGGGGAAATCCACATATCGTGGTGCGGACGGCGGGACTTGAACCCGCAAGGTCTTCGACCGGCAGATTTTAAGTCTGCTATGTTTACCGTTTTCATCACGTCCGCGATGTGAGTTCTCTCATAAGCTATATCTTTTATTGAATCAAGAATTAATGACAAAAGAAACATTTTTCATTTTTTTAGTGAAATTTTGACTGACAATAGTTTCCTTTATCGATAGAAAAAGCTTTTATAATGTAAATAAAGTATGAAATGATTAGTGTTATGAGTCAATTTATTCAAGACGTCACAAAAGCTATGGTGGGATTGCATCACGTGTTTGCTGAAACACCACTTCAAAGAAATGATTTTCTTAGTCAAAAGTATGACGCAGAAATTTATTTAAAGCGTGAAGATTTAACACCGGTGCGGTCTTATAAGATTCGTGGTGCTTTCAATTTTGTTTCAGAAATGCTTAGCTGTATATCACCAGATTCTGCATTTGTTTGCGCTTCAGCGGGGAATCACGCGCAAGGGGTTTCATTTGTTTGTCGTTATTTTAAACGTAAAGGCGTGATTTTCATGCCTATGACAACACCACAACAAAAAATTGAAAAAACACGTATTTTTGGTAAAGAATTCATTGATATTCGTTTGATTGGTGAAACATTTGATCAATGTTATGAAGCTGCGCAATCCTTTGTCGTGGAGAGCGGTGGTGTAATGGCTCCACCTTTCGATGATATTCGCATTATTACAGGGCAGGCAACAGTGCTTTGTGAAGCTGCTTTACAATGGAAAAAACTCAATGGAGAAAGTGAGCCAGATTTGATGATTGTGCCGGTAGGGGGTGGTGGTTTGGCAAGTGGAGTGAGCAAGTTTTTACATGAATATGGTTGGAAAACAAAGCTTCGTTTTGTTGAGCCGCAAAGAGCTGCAAGTTTGCTTGCTTGTTTGGAGAGTGGAAAACGCGTCAAGCTTGAAAGCATTGACACTTTTGTAGATGGGGCTGCTGTGGCTGAAATTGGTGCACTAAACTATACAATTCTAAAGCAATTTCCCCCTGATTCTGTCATTACGGTTCCTGAAAACCGCGTTTGTTCTACGATGGTTGAAATGCTTAATGTTGAAGGTGTGGTTCTTGAACCGGCTGGAGCTTTATCGATTGATGCGCTTAACAGTATTCCTCCTCAAGAGTTAAAGGGGAAAAAAATTCTTCTCGTTATTTCAGGAGGTAATTTTGATTTTGAGCGTTTGCCAGAAATTAAAGAGCGTTCTTTACGTTTCCAAGGGTTGAGAAAATATTTTATTTTTAGTTTTCCGCAACATCCTGGTGCATTGCGTCATTTTCTTTCCACATTATCACCAGATGATGATATCGTGCGTTTTGAATATCTTAAAAAATCAGCGAGAAACTTTGGTTCTGTATTGGTTGCGATTGAAACAAAAAAATACAGTAATTTTTGTCTTTTAGAGGAAAAATTTCAAACGTTAGGTTGGCGTTATCGTGATATTACTGATGATCAAACGTTATTTGATTTTGTTATTTGAGAAACTGAAATTTTACTAAAACAAGAAGTATAATGATGAAACCTATTTTTTATTCGGTGCTGAGTCTATTTTTCTTTTTGATTGTTAATCAACAGAGTTTAGCATCTCAGCCAACAATAGTACAAAAAGCTGAACTTTCAAGAGTCGTTGTTGATGTCAATAATGCTATAAAAAATGGGGATTTTATGCCTATTTCTCGTTATATGCCTGAGCGGCTTTATAAAGAGATGGCACATCGATTGAATACAACAGAGAGTGCTTTACGTAGTGATTTTCTTCAACAGCTGCATAGGAAATTTGAGGGGGTGCCTTCTGGTGCTTATTATTTAGATAAAGAAAATATAGAGTATTTACAAACTGATAACGGTACTTTGTATGCTTTAATTCCAACAGTTCTTGAGATGAAAGATCGCATCATTCAATATAAAACTTTGGCGATTTTTGATAAAAACCAATGGTATTTAATTTATGGCGGTCAAAAAACTTTACAAAATCCAGTTTTTCTCGAGATTTATCCTGATTTTATCAAGGTACATTTACCGATGGACACAATCATTAAAAAATAAACGATCTAAATATTGTTTTTATTCATGATAAATGTATTTCGTAAAGTTCTTGCTTTTTTATCATAATCCAAAGATAATAGGGATGAAGGCATTTAGGCTGGTTTGTTGGCTTTTTGTAAAGTGAAGTTTATACGCCTTTATCTTGATTTCAAGGTGTTCATGAGTTGCGCAAGCCGCTTTTTAGGCGTTGCTTCATTTAAAATGTCAGGGATTTCTCTTGCGCGGATTCTTGAGTGGAAAGTTCAGCTGGTTACTTGTTTTAAGTTTTTCAGCTGAGGAGAGATTTTATTTTGCCTATAAAAGAAGAAAATGTTTTTACAAAGTTAGGTTTGCCTACTCTTTTGATTAAAAATTTACTCATTGCTGGGATGAGTAAACCTAAGCCTATACAAGAACAAGCTATTCCAGTGATGTTGAAAGGACACGATATTTTAGGTGTTGCTCAGACAGGCTCTGGAAAAACCTTGGCATTTGGTTTACCTATTTTAAGTCAGATTTTGGCTTTGGGTGATAAACGCTGCCCTAAAACTGCACGTGCTTTGATTTTAGCTCCAACGCGTGAACTTGCTGTTCAGATTGATGAAACGATTCGCACTGCGGCGAAAGGAGCACATCTTTCAACATGTCTTATTTTTGGGGGCGTATCACGTTTAAAACAAATTAAACGTATGGAAGCAGGTGTGGATGTTTTGATAGCGACTCCAGGGCGTTTGAGAGATCTTGTTCGTGAAAAATGTGTTGATCTTTCTCAAACGCGTTTTTTAATTTTGGATGAAGCAGATCGTATGTTGGATATGGGATTTATTCATGATGTCCAGCAAATTGCAAAGCTTTTGCATCAAGAACGTCAGACAGCACTTTTTTCTGCGACAATGCCAAAAGAAATTGCTGCGCTTGCAAAGTGTTTACTCAATGATCCGATTAAAATCGAAGTTGTTCCTCAAGGAACTACCGCTGCGGAGATTCATCAAAAATTATATTGCATCCCTACGAGTGAAAAAAAGGATACTTTAAGTAAACTTTTGACAAATCCAGATTTTGCTTCGGTTATTGTTTTTACTCGAACGAAACATGGGGCTGATGCTGTCACACGTAGTTTAGCAAAGATCGGATATTTAGTTGCAACAATTCATGGGAATAAATCACAAGGCGCTCGCCAATCTGCTTTAAAAGCTTTTCGTGAAAAATCGGTGCAGATCCTTGTTGCAACAGATATTGCAGCACGCGGTATTGATATACCAGGGATAAGCCACGTTATTAATTATGACTTACCAGATGAAGCTGAGAGTTATGTGCATCGCATTGGTCGTACAGGACGCAATGGTGCATCTGGTGAAGCTATTACGCTTTTTGATGAAAGGGTAGAAACGGTTCGGTTGCGTGCTGTAGAGCGTTTGATTCGTATGAAATTGGTGTCTGAATCTGTTCCAGAACAATTTGCAGCATTTCCAGAAAAACTAATTGAGCCAGAAAGTGAAGAAAAGGAAAACAATAAAGAACGCCGTTTTAAAAAATCTAAACGTCAGAAACGGTTTTTAGGTCGAAAAGATGATTCTGCACAGTTGCAGCGGAAGAATTCTTCATCTTCAAATGAAAGGCATAAAAAAGCAAAAGCGGTGGCAAAGCGTGCAAAGCCTTTTCGTTTCCGAAAGTCAGTCAAGAAGGCTGCTTAAATAAAATCTTGAAAATAGATCATGTACCGGGAGTTTTTTATTTTTATGGATTTTTTCTAAATTGAAAAAGGATCTATAACACGCTCGCCAAAAAAAAGAGGTCTTCAAAAATCTTTGAATGTTTGGATTAGTTTAAAAATCTTTTGAAAATAAATTATCATTGTAGAGACGATGATTTATTTACTTTGTTCCCATTTTAAAAAATGGGAACAAAGATAAAGTTTATTTACATAAAAGGTATGTTTTATCTTTTATGTAACTTTCAATTTTAAAAATTGATGATCTAATGATGAATGATTGTTTTGTATATTGAAGAATCCGCTATATTGTGAAATTTTCTCATTTCAAATCTTTGTTATATTGATCAATCAAAAGTATTCACTTGCACGTTATAAGTGAGGTTATCGTGTGGATAAACATTTAAGAAACAAATAAAATGACACTTATAAATTTTTTCAGAAGTAAGGGGCATTGGCTAACACTTGAATGTTGGAAAATAGTATGGTGGTATGGCTTTTATTGTAAGCAAAGATGGGGCTGATCAATAGATTTTATTTTATACTATTTACGGGAGCCGTTGTGAAGTAGGCTTGGGAGATTAAGAGAGGTCTCTTTTAAAAAAGCGTGTGATGACATAACACAATGAAGATAATGTCATGCTTGAGGGATTTCTCAGGATTTTTAATAACTTAGCTCGTTATCCTGTTTGTACTATAAAACACTATTGTTTAGGATTGTGATATAAATCCTACAAAATTTTAAGTATTAGGTATTTTGTTGGATGGTCGTGATGAATATTTGAGGAACGGTTATCTGTAGAGCCTATGAAGTGCTTAGCAGGATGAATCTGTTAGATAAGAATCCGGACTGTTTAGAGGTTTGTCAGGATGGGGATTCTTGCTTTTAGGATGGGGAAGAAGTTATGTGGGGTGTAGAGGGATATATATGATCTCGATTGTTGTTCTTACATTTTTCAAAATGATTATTTTATGAGCAGGTTTTTGAGCTTAATTGCTTTATTGAGTACAAATCATTTTTAAGTTAGAAGAAAAAATCATACGAAACTTTTTTATTATTAATTTAGTTTTACAGTTTTCTCTCACGAAAGAAATTGTGATTTATAATGCGCAAACAGTTACAGTGTTCTCTGACAGAGTTACAATAGTTTGATAAAAATCCTGTTGGCTATTTTTAAATTAATCAATAAGAAAAAACTTGTACAATAGCTATTTTATTTAAAATGAATTAATCATTTTTCGCATCTACTGCAAAAAAATTATCCTCATAGTATATTGTATCTCTATTCAATTGCGGAAATCCTATTCCCTCACTTTTACTTGAGGATCCCTCATGTTTAAAAATGTGAATAGAAACAATTTGCTATATGGAATAAGAAAAGAAATGGCTCCCCGGGCCGGATTCGAACCAGCGACCAACCGGTTAACAGCCGGTTGCTCTACCGCTGAGCTACCGGGGAACGATGCTCAATCATCTCGTTGAAAAGGCTATAGCAAAGCAACACTGATTTGCAAAGGATAAAATTACTTTTTTTAAAAAAATATGGTAAATTGTGTAATAAGAGGAAAAAAGACAAGAGAATATTTCTACACCTTGACGGATGCGTTGCCTTCCCTTATTGAGACCTTTATATTTATATTTGTTGATGAGGCCTCGTGGCGGAATGGTTACGCAGAGGACTGCAAATCCTTGTATCCCGGTTCGATTCCGGGCGAGGCCTCCAGCCGATTTTAAACAAAAACGGCTTTTAGGGGAGATTAAGGCATAGGAAAATAGATTTTCCCTCTATTCTTGTGAAGACACTTTTGTATGAGAGATTATACAGTTAAAATCTAATTGTTGATTGTAGCGTCCTTTTTTGTAACGCCCATAGTTTAAGATATCTTCGTCCCTTATTGTCGTTGTTTTGTTTGTTTTTTGTAGGTTAGGAGAAAATATTCGTTATGGTTGCAGATTTTGCTGAGCTTCGTCGCAAAATGGTTGACAATCAAATTCGTACAGTCGATGTAACGGATTTATCGGTTCTTAAAGCGTTTTTAACGGTATCTCGTGAAGATTTTGTCCCGGAAGAGATGAAAGTATTAAGCTATCTTGATACCGATATTTTTTTATGTTCAGAGCAAGACGGAAATCCTGCACGCTATTTGATGAAGCCTGCATCTCTAGCGAAATTACTACAGCTTGCTGCTGTAAAATCATCAGATGTTGTTTTAGATGTTGGTGCAAATAGTGGTTATTGTGCGGCTTTGCTTTCAAAACTTGCAGGCTCTGTGATTGCGTTGGAAAGTAATAAATCTCTTTTTGAACGTGCCCTTGAAGCTTTAGAACGGAATCAATGTGACAATGTGCTTGTGATTCATGGTCCATTAGAGCAGGGATATGCCGTTGAGGGACCTTATGATGTGGTTTTTGTTGAGGGAACTGTCGATTTTATTCCACAAGGTATTTTTGATCAGATGAAAAACAGTGGACGTCTTGTTGTGGTTGAAGGATATGGAAATGCTGCTGTTGCACGAATCTATATAAAAGAAGATGGAATCATTTCGGCACGTTGTGCTTTTAATCTTGCTGTAAAACCTCTTCCTTGTTTTTTAAAAACACCTGGTTTTGTATTTTAGAGCTTGTTTGTTCGGTGAATAAAAGATAATTTCGTAATTTATTTGGGGTATGTTGTTGTGTGTATTGTGTTAAAAATAAACAAGAAGTTTCAGGCATGTTTGTTGTTGGTGTTGAGTGTTTTTTTATCAGAGACTGTTTGTGCTGAAACATTGATGGATGCCTTTTCTAAGGCTTATAAACACAATGCTAAGTTGAATAGTGAACGTGCAGCTGTGCGTATATCCAGAGAGGATGTTGTTATTGCGCGATCGGGGTTGTTGCCACAAGTTGAAGGAGTTGGCAGCTATGGGCGAAATAAATCTTTTACAGGCCCTTATGTGACTTCTGGATCTATAGGTGTAAGATTAAATCAAAGATTATTTGACGGGTTTATCACGCAAAATATCTTTTCTTCAGCTCAAGTTAAGTTGCAGGCTCAACGTGAGTATCTTCGTAATGCTGAACAAAATACGTTTCTGGAAACTGTGACGGCTTATGCTAATGTCTATCAGGCACGTCGTGTTGCCGATCTTCGGAGAGAAAATTTGGCAGCTCTTGAAGAGCAAGTTCGTTCTGATAAAGCAAAATTTGATGTGGGTGAAGGAGGCCGTGTTGATCTTGCTCAAGCTCAAGCTGCGCGTTCCGTGGCAGTTTCAGAGCTGAGTCTTGCTCGTGCTGATGTAAAAGCAGCCGAGGCAGTGTATCGACAAGTTATCGGTTCTGATCCTGAAAAGTTAAAGCGCCCACCCGTAGCCAAAGATTTTCCCGCCAATCTTGATATGGCTTACCAAATGAGCGTTGCGATGCATCCAGCTATCCTTTATGCTAAATATTTAGTCGATGCGAGTGTTTACAACGTAAAGGCGAAAGAAGGAGCGTTGCTCCCAAAAGTTGATTTTTCTGCGGCAGCGTCTTATAATCGAATTTACAGCGGTGTTGGAGAGGATGGCATTTCTAAATCAATAGGATTGTCAGTAAGTGTCCCAATCTTTGAAGGGGGGCGTACATCTGCACAGATTCGCCAATCGAGGGAACAGCTTGGACAGGCGCAGCTTCAACTCGATTTGGCGCATAGCAGTACGAGACAAGCACTTACTTCTGCTTGGTTTCAGTTGGAGGGCGCACGCTCATCTGTTGTTGCTTACCGTGAAAGTGTTCGTGCTGCTGAAATTGCTCTGAAAGGTCGTGTTCAAGAAAATCGCGTAGGGCAGGCAACGACATTGGATGTTTTAAATTCTCGTACTCAATTGATTAATGCTCAAATTGCGCTTGCAATGGCAGAGCGTAATGTTGTGGTGGCGAGCTATAGTGTTCAATCTTCTATTGGTAAATTGACTGCAAGTTATTTAGGTTTAAAAACAATTCAATATATCCGATAATACATAAAAGTATCTCTTTGAATCTTAAATTATTTTAGTTTTTAAAGATGAGTTTATCAAGAGTTGGGTGTGTTAAAAATAGAGCAGAAATATGTTATTTTTTAGTGCAGAAAATTGTGTGCAGCGCCCTCTTTATGACAAGCATATTTGAAAATATCATGAGAGGTATGTTGATCTTATGATTCTTTTGCATACACTGAAAATATGATTCTATTTGTTGTTGCGTCTTTGAGAGGTTGTAAAGTATGGTACAGAGTTCAAGCGTGTTACGTGAGCCAAGTATGGATGAAATTTTAACATCTATTCGTGAAATAATCGAAGAAAATGCGGTTCAATCTGATCACTTTTTAAATGAAGATGTTGCAGTCAATGCTTCGGAAGAGCGTTCAGAAGGTGCATTAGAAGGTGTTTATGATACAACCTTATCGGTTGATGATGCTATGAAAGCTTTAGCTGATCGTATTGGTCTTTCTTCTGAAAATCAAGGGGGGAGAATAATGCAAGAGAAAGAGAGTATAGAGGCAGAAAATAATGCAGTTGGTATGGATGTGCAAAAGATGAAGCTTTCTTCTGAGGAACGGAATTCTGTTTATAAAGCAAGAGAATATGAAGATGAAATAAAGAAACCACAGTCAGAAGATGGAGGAGTTGGTCGAGTGGAATTGTCTGCGTATTGTATTTCTTCCGCAGAAAAGATTGCAAAGGATGTATTGCGTCCGGCTATAGCTGAATGGTTACAGTCTAAATTGCCTGTTTTGCTGGAAGATATTTTACGTGAAGAGATTGTGAAGGCCATTAAGAAATCATCTTAATTATTTTCTTTACATTATTTTTTATGTTTTTCATTTTATGAGAACTTTGTTTGTGGTTTTGCAAGCTGTCTAGTAAATGGGATAGGTTTGCGGGATTCTGATTGGGTTTTGTTCATATATTGTGTTTTTCAGCGGCGTTATGGATGGATAGAATGTTAGAAAAAAACTATGATGCTGCTTCCATAGAGAAACGGGTTGCAAAAAGATGGGAGACTCGTGGGGCTTTTAAAGCAGGAGCGGGTTCTAAAAGTGGTGCAGAACCTTTTTGCGTTATGCTTCCACCCCCGAATGTTACCGGCTCACTTCATATGGGGCATGCACTCAATACGACAATTCAAGATATAATGGTTAGATTTCAGCGGATGCGTGGCAGGAATGTGTTGTGGCAGCCTGGTATGGATCATGCTGGGATTGCTACACAAATGGTTGTAGAGCGCCAACTTGCAGAACGCCAAGAACCAACGCGTCAAGAAATGGGAAGAGAAAAGTTTATTGAGCGTATTTGGAAATGGCGTTATGAAACTGGAGGCATTATTGCAAACCAATTGCGCCGTCTTGGCGTTTCATGTGATTGGTCGCGTGAACGGTTTACAATGGACGAGGGGTTATCGCAAGCTGTTCGTGAAGTTTTTGTCACGCTTTATAAGCAAGGGTTGATATATAGGGATAAGCGTCTCGTCAATTGGGATCCTAAATTGTTAACGGCTATTTCAGATCTTGAAGTTGAGCAAAAAGAAGTTCAAGGGTATTTGTGGCACTTTAGATATCCACTTGAGGGTAAAACTTTTGATCCAAATGATGCGACAACTTTTATAACAGTGGCGACAACACGACCAGAAACAATGCTTGGTGATGCAGGAATTGCTGTTAATCCTGAAGATGAGCGTTATAAAAATCTTATCGGTAAAAATGCTCTTTTGCCGCTTGTTGGTCGTCGGTTATTAATTGTTGGTGATATGCATGCTGATCCTGAGGCTGGAAGTGGTGCTGTAAAAATCACACCAGCCCATGACTTTAATGACTTTGAAGTAGGACAGCGTAATCATTTACGCTTGATCAATATTTTTACCCCAAAAGCCGAGATTTTTCTCCGTGAGAATGAAGCATTTTTTGATGGTTTGATATTATCAGATGAATTAGAAATGTTAGTAGAAAGTCTCGATAAATCTGATCGTTTTGTTGCGCGCCAGAAGATTGTTGCTTTGATGAAAGAACAGGGATATTTGGCTTCTGTTGATGATCATCCCCATATGGTTCCTCATGGAGATCGCAGTGGTGTTCCTATTGAGCCTTTTTTGACAGATCAATGGTATGTTCATGCTGCTGAATTAGCAAAGCCAGCGATAGAGGCTGTTCAACAAGGAAAAACGCAGTTCGTTCCCGATAACTGGAAAAAGACCTACTTCAATTGGATGCAAAATATTCAACCTTGGTGCATTTCTCGCCAATTATGGTGGGGACATCAGATTCCTGCTTGGTATGGACCTGATGGAACGGTTTTTGTTGAAAAAAGTGAAGAAGAGGCTTTAGATTCAGCTGTTGCTCATTATGGTGAGGTGGTTGAATTAATCCGTGATCCGGATGTTTTAGATACTTGGTTTTCATCAGCTCTTTGGCCTTTTTCAACATTAGGATGGCCCAATAAAACGACTGAGTTGTCTACTTTTTATCCAACATCTTTATGCGTGACAGGGTTTGATATTATTTTTTTCTGGGTTGCTCGTATGATGATGATGGGACTTCACTTTATGGGTGATGTTCCTTTCCCAATGGTTTATGTGCACGCTCTGGTACGGGATCAAAAGGGTGCAAAGATGTCAAAATCTAAGGGAAATATTATCGATCCCTTAGAGCTTGTTGATCAGTATAGTGCTGATGCACTTCGTTTTACTTTGGCTATTATGGCAGCACAAGGTCGTGATGTAAAACTTGATGTTTCCCGTATTGCTGGTTATCGTAATTTTGCTACGAAATTGTGGAATGCTACCCGATTTGCACAGATGAATGGTGTGAAGCATGATCCAGCTTTTAAACCAGAACAAGCAAAATTGGCGCTTAATCGTTGGATTTTAACGGAGCTCTCTAAAACGATTTCAGCAGTGACAATTGGCATTGAACACTATAAATTTAATGAGTCTGCCGCTACACTTTATCGTTTCATTTGGAATACACTCTGTGATTGGTATTTGGAACTTCTCAAACCTATTTTTCAGGGGAAAAATGAAGATGCTAAAAATGAGGCTCAAGCTTGTACTGCTTGGGTTTTAGATGAAGTTTATAAACTTCTTCATCCTTTTATGCCGTATATGACGGAAGAGTTGTGGTCTCTTACAGAAACGCAAGCCATCAAGCGTGAGGATATGCTCGCATTGACAAAATGGCCAGAGGAAACATTTACAGATGAAGAGGCTGCAGCTGATATTAATTGGCTTATTGATGTTGTCACTGGGATTCGATCTGTACGTTTTGAAATGAATATTCCAGCGGCTATACAAGCGCCTCTTGTTGTTGTCGAAGGAGGGGAATTAACGCGAGAGCGTGTGCAGCGTTATGATACACTTATTAAAAAGTTAGCGCGTATTGAAATCATCCATTTCTCTGATAAAGTTCCAGAAGTATCGGCACAAATAATTTTGGGAGAAGCCGTTTTTTGTTTGCCCTTAGGACAGTTGATTGATTTGGAAGCTGAACGTGTTCGTTTGAGGAAGGATATGAGTAAAATTGAACAGGATATTGAAAAAATATCGCTTAAGTTAAATAATCCAAAATTTATAGCAAATGCCAAAGCAGAAATTGTTGAAAGTGAACGGAACAGGGTTGTAGAACTGCGCGCTGCACAGAAGAAAGTATCTGTTGCTTTAGAGCGGTTGGGTTGATTTCAACTTTTTGTTTTTTGGATACATGATTTCATATCATGAGGGATGGGAGAGATTTGCTTTAAAAAAATTCTTTTGTTCGTTTTTCGTAAGTGCGATCATGAAATTTCTATAGAGATCCGTCTTTATGTTTCTTCTATTCATTCTGTAAAACACCATAGTTTAGGGTAGCAATATAAGGCATATAAAATTACACATGTGGTATTTTTTGTTATATATAGCGCTGCGTATTCTGAGGTAGCGCTTGTGTGTAAAGTTTATGAAGTAAATCCATGTGAAATGATGTCAGGAGGAATCCATTAGACAAAAAGCTGGATTGTTTACAGATTGATGGTGATGAGGAAGTCGTGAAATTATAAATTAATTATCATCAGTATATTCATCCATGTTTAGCGTTGTTTTTTGTACGCTTACTATTCATCATGTATTTTCTTTGTTATCAAGCTGCTGTTCAATGCGCATGTTATTTTATTGAACGATTTTTATTCATTCGTATAAATTTTTAAAGATAAATAAATCTTATAAGGAAGTGTTATAAAATATAGAATGATGATTTATATTTAAAAATCAATTTATTGTATATAAAATGGGGGCTTAACTTTACCAAACTCTTTGGATAATTATCATTTATTTGTCTTTTCTTTTAAAATTTTTGCTTTAAAATCTTTCATGTTTCTTACTAAAAAGAAGAGTTTAAATATCTACAAAGAAATTTGTAACAGATATAACAATTAAAATTGAGATAGGGGGAAATGGTCAAAGGCTTCAGATATGGAAAAAAGCCGCGATTATTGTGACGTGAGGGGGATTTTTTTCTACTGTTTATGCAGTAGATGTTAATAGCTTGCAAGAAGCCAATGATAGTTCGTTTTATTTTTTGAAACGTGGCATGTCTGCTTATAAAATGGGTATATCAATCAAGTTATTCCAGCACTCCGTTGTGCTGCTAAGAGGGGCCATATATCGGTGAGAATTGGAAACTTAGCTCTATCTATGCAAATGGTGATGGTGTTCCTAAAGATGATTACAAGGCATATCATTTTTTTGCATATATCGTTGAAAAAGGTACAGATCTTGCTTCAGAAGATGAAAGTTATGTTTCTGATGCATTGGTTAAACTTGCGGGATATATAAAAGATATTCCTCAATCACCTTCATCCTTCTTATGCTGTTCGTCTTTATATGCGGGCTGCGGTGAATTATAGAAATCCTAAAGCTCAATATCATTTAGGAAAAATATTTTTAAAGGGAGAGGGAAGGGAGAAAAATCCTATACAAGCCACGATGGTTTCAACTCTCAGAAAAAAAAGGAAATCCTTCTGTTTAAACAATGCTTGGAAATATGTTGCTTCAAGAAGGAAAAATAATTCTCGGGATAGCAATGCTAACTGCAGCCTATGAAAAAACTAACGTAAAAAACAGAAACTGGACTCACCCTTTGCAAGAGCAGGTTTTTTCTCTTTGTAATAAATTTGAAAGATGTACAGCAATGCCACTTGTTTCTGATATTTTAAAAAATAACAGTTTTTTAATATCTGATTGTAATATTTTTTACATTCTCCCATCTGATATTAAACGCCATCTTTTTATGTCCAAGTTCATAGTAGAGATAGCTTTTTGTTATAATATAATGGTTAATGACTTAGGATCTTAGACAAAAATTCTTGCGTTCTCGGTTTTCTTGCTTGCGGATCAGAAAAGAACTCTTTAGATGAACAGTCTTCAAGAATTGTTCCTTGATCTATGAAAATAACACGCTCCGAGACTTTTTGTGCAAATCCCATTTCATGGGTTACACAAATCATCGTCATACCTTCTTCTGCTAAGCTAATCATGACATCGAGTACTTCACCTACCATTTCAGGATCTAGAGCAGATGTTGGTTCATCAAAAAGCATGATAAGTGGATCCATAGTTAAGGCACGTGCAATAGCAACCCGTTGTTGTTGCCCTCCAGAAAGTTGACCAGGATATTTATCTTTGTGTTCAATGAGTCCAACGCGTTCAAGATATAACAATCCACGTTCAAGTGCTTCTTTTTTGCTTCGTTTTAGGACTTTGATTTGTGCAATTGTCAAATTTTCTGTGACAGATAAATGGGGGAAAAGCTCGAAGTGTTGAAATACCATTCCTACCTGACTTCGCAATTTAGGCAGATTCGTTTGTTTTGAATGAACTGGTATTCCATTAATCCAAATTTCACCTTTTTGAAAAGGGACTAGAGCGTTAATGGTTTTAATGAGTGTTGATTTTCCTGATCCTGATGGCCCACAAACGACAACAACTTCTCCTTTATTAATGTTGGTTGTACAGCTTTTAAGAACTTGAACTTCGCCATACCAGTTAGAAACATTTTTTATTTCGATCATATTAGTAGACATTTTTTCCCCGTTAGCGGATAATAGACACTTTTTTTTGTAAATACAAAACGATTTGTGACAGCGTAAAACAGATAACAAAATAGAAAATAGCTGCTAAGATATAAGCTTCTTGCTTTACACCAAAATTATTAGCAGCAATATCAAAGCCATTCAAAAGGCTATGACCACTGATGGCATAAACAAGGGTTGTATCCTGAAAAAGAATAATGACTTGTGTTAAAAAGACTGGAAGCATATCTCTAAAAGCTTGAGGAAGAATGACAATGTACATACTTTGCCAATATGTCATTCCAAGAGCTTTCCCCGCATATTTTTGTCCTTGCGAAACTGAATTTATGCCAGCACGCATAATTTCAGCGAAATAAGCAGTTTCAAATGCGGTAAAGGTAATGAGTGCTGATTTATTTGCACCGATGGATGTCCCCGTTAAAAAAGGCAGAAGTACGAAAAACCATAAGATAACCATCACAAGGGGTATTGAACGCATAGCTGTTATGTAAACGATTGCAACCCAAGAAAGAAGCTTTATGGAAGAAAGGCGCATCATTGCTAAAAGCGTACCGAAAATAAACCCCAATACTGTTGCAAAAAGAGTTAGAAAAACGCTAAAAAGTAAACCTGATAAAATGTAAGAACGAAATACATCAAAGGTAAAAAAGGAAAAATCAAAATCAGAAAAATTGAAAGGAAAATAAAGTCCAAACTGAGAGCTTATAAAATTTATCATATTCAATTTTCCTGCGTTTGAGAATTAGGAATTTTGAGTATTTGTTCAATAATTGTCATCACAATAAATACGAATAAGGCTATAAGAATATAAAGAATCGTAACAAGCAAATAATTTTCGTAAACATGGCTTACCTCTTCAATTGCTTGGTATTGAAATTGCATGAGTTCATTTATTGAAACGGCGAATGCTATAGACGAATTTTTTACAATACTCATTGCTTCTGAAGTAAGTGGGGGCATAATTGCGCGTATAGCACGCGGTAGTATAATATAGCGATAACTTTGATACGTTGTAAATCCCATTGCCATAGCAGCATAGCGTTGCCCAGAAGGAATAGCTTCAATACCTGAACGAATCTGTTCGGCAATGCGTGCAGATGTAAAGAATCCCAACGCACATGTTACTAAGAGAATAGGGGAAAATTTCATCGCTGGTGGATAGATCTTAGGAACAACAAAATACCATAAAAACACCTGTACAAGGAGAGGAATATTACGCATGATCTCTACCCAAATAGCACCGATAGTGCGAAATATACAATTGGTTATGGAAGTATTAGGTAAAGTACGCATTGTTCCTATAATAACACCAAATAATACAGCTAATATAAGTGAAGTGATGGACAATATAACCGTATTTTTTAAGCCATCGAGAAGGGTGTCTAAATAGGTATGACTTACGCCAGGAGTCCCAAGGCATCCTGCTACCAGTGTTTGAGTAAGATCATCCCTACAAAGAAAAGAAAAGTCCATTAATTGATATTCCCTCAAATTAGTCATTTACAAATAGGACAATAAATCAACCGCATCTACATAGGCGGAATTTATCAAAAAGTGAACTAAAATATAAACCACACTCAATTTTTTAAGAGTGTGGTTTTTCCTTTTAAACTCTATAAATCTTTTCCTATGTAGCTTTCCCGAGGCTTATTATTGGGGTGATCCCAAGCATATCTTGTTTGTTTTGATAAAGGAAGATTCATAACAGTATTAGCAGGTGGAATCGGTTCCATAAACCACTTATTGTAAAGTTTTTCAAGTGATTCGTCTTTGATCTGGCGTACGATACTATCGTTGATTGCTTGTTCAAATTTTTTGTCATGTAATCTGAGCATGCAAGCGATGGGTTCGACTGAAAGTACAGGGTCGAGAATGACATAATCAGATGGTTTTTTTGATTTTGCAATATGTCCAGCAAGAATTGAGGCATCCATAACAAATGCATCGGCTTTACCAGATTCTAATAATAAGAAGCTATCTCCATGATCTTTTCCTTTGATGACCTTAAAGTTAATGTTTTTTGCGCGTTTGTTTTTACGAATAAGTTGAACAGATGTTGTACCAGTGGTCGTCGCAACTGTTTTTCCATTTAAATCGTCAAGAGATTTAATGTTAGAATTTCTCTTTACAGCAATTCGAACCTCTTCGACGTATGTCGTATAAGCAAATGCTGCTTCTTTACTACGGGAGATATCATTTGTTGTTGATCCGCACTCAAAATCATAGGTATTATTTTTTAAGAGAGGAATCCTATTTTGAGAAGTGATGGGAAGATAGTGAATTCTAATTGGTTTACCAATTTTTTTTGAAATATCATCAATGATACGTTCTGCCATTTCTGTATGAAAACCTACATATTTATTATTACCAAGAGCGTAGGCCAAACCAGATGATTCACGGACACCTAAAGTGATTTCCCCTGTTTTTTTTATTTTTTCAAGCGTATCATTTTTAGCATGCGCGATACTTGTGAGCCCAATGGCTGCTGCTGCAATAAATATTAACAATGATTTCTTCATTTCTGTCCTCCATTCATTTATTGTCGTTGTTTAAGATATAATCTTTATTTGGTGTAGCATAGTTATTATTTATCGAATGATTTTTTTTGCTGTCTCACAAAATAAGGGCTATAGTTTTTTAATTGACATTAAGCTGAATCCAAACAGGAACGTGGTCAGATGGTTTTTGATATCCCCTTACTTCTGTCTGGCTATGAGCGCAAATAAGATGATCAACAGCTTCTGGTGATAATAATAAATGATCAATGCGGATCCCATTATTTTTAGGCCATGACCCAGCTTGGAAATCCCAAAAACTGTAGGAGGGTGTATCGGTGACATTCCGGATAGCATCGTAGAGACCTAAATGAAGAATACGTTGGAATGCTTTTCTTGTTTGTTGAAGAAATAAAGCATCTTGATACCATTCTTGAGGGTTTTTTGCATCTAATGGGGTGGGGATGACATTATAATCACCTGCTAGGACAAGAGGTTCTTCGTATGCAAGCAATGATTTTGCATGTGCACATAATCTTTCCATCCATTCCATCTTATAGGAATATTTTTCACTCTCAGTAGGGTTTCCATTTGGCAAATAGAGAGATGCAACACGGACAACACCTTTATTTGTTGAATAAACGGCTTCAATGTAACGTGTTTGTTCGTCATTATCGTTGCCTGGTAATCGACGGATCACTTCATCTGGTGTTTTTTTAGAAAGAAGCGCAACGCCATTAAAACTTTTTTGTCCGTGTATTTCTATATGGTAACCTAAATTTTCAATTGCATCGCGTGGAAAGTTTTCATCAATACTTTTAGTTTCCTGTAGACAGACTATGTCCGGCTGATTTTGCTGTAGCCATTGATATAATGTTTCATGTCGTGCTTTTATTCCGGCAATATTCCACGTTGCTATTTTCATGGTGCTCATCATTAAATATCACATGTGCAATTTAATTTTCTGCATTCAAGTTTTATAACAGTCACAGCTTCTTTTTTTATTTGTAGAGGCATGTGATTATGATAAATTGATTTATCAAGAATACTGGCAAAAGCAAATGTAAAGTTTTAAAATTTAATTTATTTTCATTTTTAAAAACTTTCTGCTGTTTAGTTCTTGACGAATGTACGTGTTCTCGCTATTAGAGACAGACATAACCGATGTAGAAATGATCAGTGGTTTTGGATATGTCCAAAAGATCATTCATAAAGGGTGTTAAGAAGATTAAAAGCAAGTGCTAGTGCAAGAGGCTATTGCCTTCTCTGCTTGTGGTCGGGTGAACTGTTTTTGCAGGTGGCCCGATTTTGTGTGTAGAATTAAAATATCTGTTCTGATTCTATCGGAAGAGATGAAAAAAATAGAAAAGCCCGATTGGGTGATACGAATGTAGATCTAAAAGAGGAAGGTTACATGCCTACCGTAAACCAGTTGATTCGAAAGCCGCGTGTAGCGCCAGTTAAACGTAATAAGGTTCCTGCTCTTCAGTCGAATCCGCAGAAGCGTGGTGTTTGTACGCGTGTTTATACGACAACGCCGAAAAAACCTAATTCTGCTCTTCGTAAAGTTGCTAAAATTCGCTTGACGAATGGATTTGAAGTGATTGGTTATATTCCTGGAGAGGGGCATAATCTTCAAGAGCACTCTGTTGTGATGATCCGTGGTGGTCGTGTGAAAGATTTGCCGGGAGTTCGTTATCACATTATTCGTGGTTTGCTTGATACGCAGGGTGTCAAGAATCGTAAACAGCGTCGTTCAAAGTATGGCGCGAAGCGTCCGAAATAATATTGAGAGACAAAGCCAATGTCCCGTCGTCATAGAGCAGAAAAGCGTGAAATTAATCCAGATCCTAAATTTGGTGATTTGGTCATTATGAAATTTATGAATGCCATTATGTTTGATGGTAAAAAATCAGTTGCGGAGCGTATAGTTTATGGTGCTCTTGATTCTGTAGAGAAAAAAGTAAAAACAGATCCTGTTGCTCTATTTCATCGGGCTTTAGGGAATGTTGCTCCTCATATTGAGGTTCGTTCTCGTCGTGTTGGTGGTGCTACTTATCAAGTTCCGATAGATGTTCGTCCTGATCGTCGTCAAGCTCTTGCTATTCGCTGGTTGATTTCTGCTGCACGTGGTAGAAATGAGACGACGATGATTGAGCGCTTGTCTGGTGAATTGGTAGATGCGGCTAATAATCGCGGTTCTGCTGTGAAAAAGCGTGAGGATGTTCATCGTATGGCTGAAGCTAATCGTGCATTTTCTCACTATCGCTGGTAGATGTTTTAACTAAGGCAAAGATAATGGCTCGCGAATATAAAATTGAAGATTATCGTAATTTTGGTATTATGGCGCATATTGATGCCGGTAAGACTACGATGACTGAACGTATTTTGTTCTATACGGGTAAGAATCATAAAATCGGTGAAACGCATGATGGTGCTTCTACGATGGATTGGATGGAGCAGGAACAGGAGCGCGGTATTACGATTACATCGGCTGCGACAACAACTTTTTGGGAAGGGGCTGACGGTCGGAAGCGCCGCTTTAATATTATTGATACGCCAGGGCACGTTGATTTTACGATTGAGGTAGAACGTTCTTTGCGTGTTCTTGATGGTGCAATAGCATTGCTGGATGCAAATGCTGGTGTGGAGCCTCAGACGGAAACTGTTTGGCGGCAGGCTGAGAAATACCGTGTGCCTCGCATGGTGTTTGTTAATAAAATGGATAAAATAGGTGCTGATTTTTATCGTAGTGTAGAAATGGTTGGTTCACGGTTGGGGGCTAAGGCGCTTGTTTTACAGTTGCCGATTGGTGCTGAAAATGACTTTGAAGGTGTTGTTGATCTTGTCGAAATGAGGGCTTTAAAGTGGGATGGTTCTATTGGGGCTTCGGCGGAGATAAGTGAAATTCCCTCTGATTTAAAAGAAAAAGCTGAGGAATATCGCGAGAAGCTCATTGAAATGGCCGTGGAGGTTGATGAGGCTGCCATGGAAGCTTATTTGGAAGGTGTTATGCCAACCAATGAGCAACTCGTTTCTCTCATTCGGAAGGGGACAGTAGAGGTTCAATTTCATCCTGTTCTTTGTGGTACGGCTTTTAAAAACAAGGGTGTGCAGCCGCTTTTGGATGCTGTTGTTTCTTATCTTCCTTCTCCGGTTGATATTCCAGCGATTAAGGGTGTTGATGTTAAGACTGAGGCTGAGACAGCACGTGAATCTTCTGATGATGCTCCACTGTCTATGCTTGCTTTTAAAATTATGAATGATCCTTTTGTTGGTTCGTTAACTTTTTGTCGTATTTATTCTGGTAAAGTTCAGAAGGGTATTTCTCTTGAGAATACTGTGAAGAAGAAGAGGGAACGTTTGGGGCGCATGCTTCAAATGCATTCAAATTCTCGTGAGGATATTGAAGAGGCATTTGCTGGTGATATTGTTGCTCTTGCAGGGCTTAAGGAAACGACAACGGGTGATACTCTTTGTGATCCTTTGAAGCCTGTTATTTTGGAGCGGATGGAATTTCCTGAACCCGTTATTGAGATTGCAATTGAACCGAAAACAAAAGCAGATCAAGAAAAAATGGGAATTGCTCTTAATCGTTTAGCGGCGGAAGATCCTTCGTTTCGTGTTAAATCGGATGAAGAATCAGGTCAAACTATTATAGCTGGAATGGGTGAGCTTCATCTTGATATTATTGTCGACCGTATGCGGCGCGAGTTTAAAGTTGAAGCAAATATTGGACAGCCTCAGGTTGCTTATCGTGAGTCAATTACTAAAATGGCAGAGATTGATTATACGCATAAGAAACAATCGGGTGGCGCCGGTCAATTTGCTCGTGTGAAAATTGTTTTTGAGCCTCATGATGGTGATGACTTTATTTTTGAGTCAAAGATTGTTGGTGGTGCTGTTCCTAAAGAATACATTCCCGGTGTCCAAAAAGGGATTGAGAGTGTTATGGGGTCAGGTCCTCTTGCGGGCTTTCCTATGCTTGGTGTAAAAGCGACTCTCATTGATGGTGGCTATCACGATGTTGATTCTTCGGTTTTGGCTTTTGAGATTGCTGCTCGTGCAGCTTTTCGTGATGGGGCAAAGAAGGCTGGTGCACAGCTTCTTGAACCGATCATGAAGGTGGAAGTTGTTACGCCAGATGATTATGTTGGTGATGTTATTGGTGATCTCAATTCTCGTCGGGGACAGATTTCAGGAACTGAAGCGCGCGGCATTGCAACGGTTGTGAATGCAATGGTTCCTTTGGCAAATATGTTTGGTTATGTGAATACTCTTCGCTCTATGAGTCAGGGGCGTGCGCAGTATACAATGCAGTTTGATCATTACGAGCCTGTACCTTCTGCTGTTGCTTTGGAGATACAAAAGAAATACGCGTGATTTCAGGTTGTGTAATTAATTTTTAACTTAGTCCTTGGCTTGGACGGAAAATGGAGAGCTCAAATGGCGAAGAGCAAATTTGAACGTACAAAACCGCATGTTAATATTGGTACGATTGGTCACGTTGATCATGGGAAGAC
>NZ_JBHIOY010000015.1:0-23839 GCF_042195785.1 Bartonella sp. AP58NXGY
ACACGTCATGGTAAAATTATATGGTATGTACGTATTGGTCATGGACCACGTATTAGAATACGCGGAACCTATGGAACGCAAGAGTTTGTTGACAACTACAAAAGCGCACTTGCCGAATTACAAGGGCTTATACTCCCTAAATCCAAAACCGGTAAGCTAGTCGAAGGTTCATTTGCATGGCTCCTTAAACAGTATCTTAATAGCTCCAATTGGCATAACCTCGCTAAAGCCACAAAGAAACAAAGAGAATACACTCTTATGAAAGTATGCGATACTATAGGACACATTTCATACCAAGCAATCGAAAAGAAACATATCATAGCCGGTGTTGAACGGCGCAAAGAAACACCAGCAATGGCTAGAGACTTTCTACAATCCCTAAATGGGCTTTTTAAATGGGCGATTGAACAAGGACTTTTGGAAAGCAACCCTACTTTAGGTATCACAAGACCTCCTCTTAAAAATAAAGAGGGCTTTCCCGTTTGGACAGAAGAAGATGTTGAAAAATATTACCAACGCTGGTCACATGGTACCCATGAACGTGTTTGGATTGATGTTCTTCTTTACACGGGTTTGCGTCGTGGTGATGCGGTCCGCATTGGCTGGAAAGACGTCAAAGATAATATCATTCACATCAAAACAGAAAAGAGCCAATTTCAAACAGATGTCTTTCTCCCAATTTTGCCAGAATTAGCCAAAACGCTTGAAGTTGGTCCTATTGGAGAAGAAACATTTATCTGTAATAAAAGGCGAAAAGCACTCTCCAAAGAAAACTTCGGAACTCTATTCTATAAGGCATGTATCCAAGCAGGCATAAAAAAATCGGCGCATGGATTGAGAAAATTAGCAGCCACACGCGCGGCTAATTCCGGGGCAACAGTATCACAATTGAAAGCACTCTTTGGCTGGACAGATGACGCCATGGCATCTCTCTACACAAAGAGCGCAGATCGCAAAAAACTCGCTCTTGAATCGATACAAAAGCTCCAAAAAAGTTAGGGATAGAGACAAAAAAACGTAATAAAATCAAAACTCAACTATCCCCTTACTACAAATATAACTTATTGATTTAATTATTATTGGTTACCCTTCTTTAAAGTACGTGCTAAAATCTCTTTTTTCCACTTCACTGCTTTACCTATCCTATACGGTTTTGGATATAGTCCTTGAAGCACCCAATTGCGAATTATTGTTGTGGATACGCTAAAAAGCTGTGCACATTCATGGTTGCGATATGTCTATCAGCTATTATTAAAAATCATCTCATTTAGCTTTAGTGAAGGACTTTTTCCTTATTTTTTTATATTACATAAATGGGTGGAGATGCTGGGAGGAGAAAGTCTCCCCATAACTTCAAGCGAATTTTGTCAAAATCCTTTGCATCTCTTCTGCTATTGCTCCTAAAAAGATTTCAACAGCTTGATTGATTTGTTTAAGATGTTGCGAAAAGGTAGCCAATACAACACCAGACAAAGATGCCACCATTGTCCCCGAACGCTCCACAAAACACTTCATATGAAAGAAGACGAAGGCGTTATTCATATGAAAAGAAAATACATGAAACATAACTCATCGTTCAAGTTTATTACAAGACAATATTCTTTACAAAACTATCAAATAGCATTGGTCTATATGTTGAATATGCTCTAATGATATATTGTTTCAGTTGGAAACAGACTACTAAGAGAGGGAGAAAATATTCATTATGTTTTATGTAATAGTTTATTTCACATCATTCATAAAGGTATGTTTTTAAGTAAATTAAGCAATTAGAGAAAAAAATAAAGCATGATTAAATTAATTATAGCTTTTTTGATTAAATATGTATAATACATTATGTGTTAAGTATGTTGATTCTAAGATAATTGGTAGATGTATAATGCTTGATTATAATATCTCTTTTTGTTTTTATAAAAATTTCTACTACGTAAGTTATAGATTATATAATTATTTAAAAACCAATATCTATTATTTTTTCAATTATTACATTTCTTATTTTTATTGAAAAGAACTTGTCTTCACTAGAGATATTGGAAAATATTGATTTTTTCAAGTAAAATTCCTTTAAATCATTCTAGATCAACTATTAGAGTTTGTGAATGGAGTTTCGTTGATTATAAATTTGGTTTATTAAAAGTTCTTGTCTTTTAAACAGAGAGGAGATCAATTACTGAAAAATAATAGTGATTAGCGCAATTTTTGTTCCAACAAAAAAACGATATGAGTTTTTACGGGGCCTATTATAGTGATTTTAGTGTTATGAGACCCTTTCAATGTTTCGTTTTTTTAATGAGTAAATGTAAGTTTTTAATTCATATCCTGCTTTTTGTAGGTTTTTTTATAGGATAGAATAATGCGAAAAATATCAAAAGAAGGGCTTACACTGATTAAGCAATTGGAAGGCTTACGTTTACAAGCCTATGAAGATTCCGGTGGTGTATGGACAATTGGTTATGGACATACAAGTGCAGCTGGTGCACCAGCTGTCCATAAAGACATGCAAATTACGGAAAAAGAGGCTGAAAAAATCCTTTATCAAGACTTGAAAGAATGTGAAGCCGTTGTTGAAAAAGCCGTTATCGTTCTTTTAAACGATGAACAATTTGCAGCATTAGTATCATTTTGCTATAATGTAGGAATAACAGCCTTTTGTAATTCTACACTTTTAAAAAAGCTCAATAAAGGTGAATATGAAGCAGTACCGGCAGAATTGCAAAAATGGACAAGAGTAGGAGGAAAACGTATCCAAGGTCTTGTTAATCGTCGCGCAGCCGAAGCAGGATTATGGGCAAAAGGGGCTCACGTTGCTCCCAATTATCATGTAGTAGAATCAGAAGGTGTAACAGGTATTTGTAAAATAGAAGCTCTTGCACCAATCATAGGTTCTTTTTCAGGGCTTGGAGGACTTTTTGCGGGAAATGGTCCTGTTCAATGGGTTTTAGCAGGTATTATGGTTTTAGCAGCTTGTACAGCTATGGTCTATATTGCTAAACGCTTTCAGGAACACCGTCTATGATCTTATGGATAAAAAAATATCTGACAATGACGTCAGCGATCATAGCAGCTTTTCTTATAGCTTTAGTGAAAGCCTTTTTCCTTGGAAAAAAAGTTGAGAAACAAAAGCAAACAAATGAAACTTTCAAGATAGCAAAAACACGGCTTGAGGTAGAAAATGAAATTAACAAGAAAAGTGATGCTGATGTGCGCACTAAGCTTTCTAACTGGTTGCGCGACGAATGAACGAACTTCTTGTATTGGATGGCTGCCCATTTATCTGAATCGACAAGATATCAATGTCATTAGTCCGAATTTGGCGAGAGATATTCTAAAACATAACGAACAAGGTGAACGTTTATGTGGTTGGAAACATAAACAGAAAATAAAATGATAAAATACGATTCCTCTGAGACATTACTCGATGAAAAAATTTGAAAGAGGTGAATGCATTCAGATTAAAAGCAGCAACACTTAAAGGATTTAAGCACTTTGATGGTTCATTAATTAATTGGAATGACAAAGGTGCTCAAATGAAAACCAAAGGATTTAAGCGGTTATATTTGCGTAAAATGATTGAGTGTATCGATATATTCTAAGGGTATCCCTGTTATACTCTCAAAACAAGATGAGAAAGGATTTTATGGATTACCTCGCTACGCCGTATAAAGACGTGATGATACAAAAAAGGGGTGCTTTCAATAAAAATAATATCTAGAGATCTGGCAAGCTTGAGAAAACTAATCCACGGAACTGTACCATGAATAATGGTATTGGTTTTTTATTGCGATTTATGAATGGTGTTATTTGAGCTTTCTAACTGTAATGACATTGAAGATAAAGTAAATACTCTCACACTGAAGCTGCCTTTTCATGCTAAAGTGGTGCGAAAGCATTGTGAATGATGTTGGCTGTTAATTTTTCTATAGGTAAGCTACCCTCGTGAAAAACAATAGGCAATTCTAGTGAAGAAAACCAATAACCATTTTTTCCTTCACTTTTTAACCCAGCTTTTTTTTACTTTCAATAATCACTCAAACAACTTCTTTAAAGATATTGCTTTATTGTTTTAAGATAATTTGTTCCAGAAATAAAACGAGATCATTACCTTCTTTAAAAATATCACTGTCATATCTTGCAAGCTCACGCGCTTCTTTTAAAGAAAGTTTGTAACAGGATAATATATTGATTTATATGGATAATTTAGCTTTATTCATATTGAATTGGAGCCCCGAATATCGTAAGATTCTCTCATTTCAAATTTGTGTATGTTGAATCAATCAAAATCGCTTGCTTGCATATTACAAGCGGAATGAGTGTGTGATAAAATTTATATAAGAAAGGAATAAAAATGGCTCTTATGAACCGTCTTAAATGCCAAAGGTGTCGCAACACCCACGAGCTGGCAAAATTGTGTGATGATGCCGGCTTGCTTCTTCATAAGCGTAAAGATGGGGAGCTCAATGGCTTATCGTTCCATTCATGGTCAACGCCGTGGAATGGATTTGGATGCCTTAACATGTCTCTAAAAAAAGCCCATGAACTAGCAAATCAATGGTGTTCTGCTTTGCATGAAGGTCGTAACCCATTAAAGAACGTAATAAACAAAAGCGAAAGGTAATAAGCAATCTCCATTATTTAAAAAATATTGCTCTAGACGCTTTTGAAAATCGTAAAGCAGAACTCAAGAATAATGGTAAAGATGGGCGTTAGCTTTTACCCCTAAAACTCCATATTCTCCCCTAATTAGGCCGTCTACCCGTTTCAGAGATTACACAAACAGAGATACGCAACACTCTCGCCCCCCCATTTGGCACACAAAAACAGCAACAGCTGATAGAGCTCTTATTCATCTCAATATGTGTCTCAAACATGCGGCTGCATTAGGGTCGAATGTTGATTTACAAGCAACAGAAAAAGCACGTACTCTCTTAGGCAAACAACGTGACAAGAACCAGTCTCCTTTTCACGACGTTTATTGTAATGCGTATAACGGAAAAATCATAGAGTGCGTATCGTCTTTTCGAACATTCAACCACAATCTTGTTCCAGTAAAATATCTACCGCGAAGAAATGCCTTACAAAAGATGCTGAAACCTATGAATCACCCTCTTTTAATTCACCTTCTCGTCTACCTTTTAGGTCACCTTTAATTTTTGATATAGAAATTTTTCTTTAATTCTCATTTTTTATTGAATCATAAAAAATGATATGCCTCAATACCTCCTTGCCCATTTTTATACACTTTGATTTTCGGTTCTAAAGCCTAGTCTGCACGCATGTAGCACTGTTTTTTATATTTAGTATACATTTTTTAGATTTATTCGTAGCATGTTAGAAAAGTTTGTATATTTTGATAAAAAATCTTGTATCAATTTACTATCTTAAAATGTACCCATCATTTTTTTATCTATTTTAGCCATCTTCTCATGGCTTCAAATAATAATAAAGCAGCTGCGATGTTAAATTGTCTTGCATTGAACGAGTTGCTTGCAATCTCTTCCCATTGGTTAGGTAACAAGTTATCCTTTATTTAAAGAGAAAAAAAGCTTTTCCTTTTCATTCAGCCATAGAATAAGCATTATCCCATTGCTTATGAGAGCAATTCGATCAAGTTACCCCAATTGCTTAGCCTCGAACCCAAATTTAAAGTTTGGATTTTGGTCTCTATAAGCATCACGACTCATCAAAAAAGCTCTTTGCTTCTTTGATTTTTTGTTCCTCCCCAGTTTTATTTCCTGATATTTTTTTTCTTTTATTTAGTGTTTCTAGGGTATTTTCTGCAGTATATTTGCTTATCTTTTCATAGCGGTGTGTCTCCCAAAAAACTTACCATAAAACATTAATTTCTCCACGACCCCTTAGAGCAAAAGAAATTGATCCGACATGATTTCCAATCTTCTCTCGAGTGATAAAGAAACACTCCCCACAGCGCGGTAAAGCCACCCCTTCTTATATATCCTATAATAATTTGATTCTTGACCTCCTCCCTACCCTAAAGGATGGAGGTTCCTACCCGCCAGACTGTCAACAGTCTAGCTTTTCTCGGCAGGTTCCTACCGCTGACCACTTATGCGGTTCACTTCATAGACTCTACGGGAAATTCATGCCCTGAATACTGATCACGATATTTAAAAACATTTAATATGTAAATCTTTCCATGCCTTATATCACCACTCTAAACAACGGTGTTTTACGGCATAATAGGATAATGATAATTTATTGTTTTTTATGTTAAATGAAAAAACTTAATATCGTAAAATTCTCTTATTTCAAATCTGTTCATGATAAATCAATCAAAACTATTCACTTTCATGTCACAAACGGGATGAATGTGTGAATAAAAAACACTGAAAGAAAAAAATTAAAATACCTCTTTATGAGTCTGTTTAAATATAAGGACTGTTACAATGTTGATCAATAAAATAACAATGCTAACTTGTTAATAATAAAGAGTAAATAGTCTATACAATTGCAATGAAGTGATTATTTTATAATTCTTCTAAAGGGGGAAAGTATGGCTGATGCAACCTATAAATCGGATGTTCATGATGTAATTTATGCTCCTGATCTGTATCTTAAAATACTTGAATTCATTAGAAAAGCAAAATCCGGTCATACAACGGGAATTCTCTTCTATATTGATTGTATAATATCTTATACAAATATTTCTTCAAATAAACCCAATGCGTATTTATGATCTTCATCGCGATTGATATATTCAAAGTAAAGGACATACGGTTGAAATATTGTATATTATAAGAAATAGGATATTTTGATGCTTATTTATAATTTAGTTCAGATTTTATTGGCCATGTAACCCAAAAAGTCCCTAGAATTGAGCAAAATACGGATTCTCTTAGCCATGATTTATATGACTTTTTCTGGACAGCTTAATTCTCAATCCTACCGTGCGTTCGTGCTTTTTGGCGATGGAAAAATGATAGAGGCATCTGTTTGGAAGGCTGCACTTTTTTCAGCATATTATACACTCAGCCATCTCATTGCGATTGTTGATAGAAATCGGCTTCAAATTACTGATAAAACAGATGCCTTAATGAAAAAAGAACTCTTCACAGATCAATTTACAAGTTTTAGATGGCATATTGTAAAAATTAATGGACACGATATAACATAGATTAAAAAGGGCGTTAGGATTACTTTCATTTTATCAAGATAAACCAACAAGCTATATTTATGAATACATTAAAGAGATGTGGTATTTCCTCCATGGAAAATGATATAAACTGACATCATAAAGTTTCAATAAATGAGAAATATAATATTTCTGTCAATGAAATTGAAAAAATTCAATTTATGAGAAAATGCGTTTGTATACTCCTCATCATGACAGCACAAACTTCTATGAAATTTTTCAACCTTGAAGATCTTAATAAGATTCTTAATAAAATAGCGCAATTTGATAAGGATATTACTGTTTTTACGGCGGATTCAAGAATATCTGGACAAATTGATCAATTTGCAAAATGATCTCTAGAATATATTGTAAAAGCTGGAATTGCCAAACCAAATTTAATCGACGTTGCAGCAGCTCTTGCCTCCTGTGAAAAAAAACATTTGTTGTTTCGCTGGCTTGTTTTTTGACAACACGTGCACTTAAACAAATAAAAACAGATGTTGTTTCTTGTGAAAACCCTGTTTAACTGATTGGCATTAGCGCTGGTATTCATTATAGGCCACTGAGAGCTACACATCATGCTATTTCTGATTTTTCTTCTCTTTGTACTATTATGAACATACACATCATTACTTCTGCCAATAATAAAAAAACAAAAGCTGCAATTTTTTCCACTCTCAGTCATCCTATAACCCGTTTATATACATTGAGAAAAGCGCGCTGTTAAAAATATTCATAATGATGCTTTAAAAATCGCTATTCATAAAGCTTTTGTTATAAAAAAGAGAAAAGATATTCTCTTCCTTGCTACTGGAGAGACTCACCAGATTTGTTTTGATGCCACTGAAAAACTCTAAAATTATATCAACGGTTATAAGCGTAGCAATAATTCGATTTTTAGATAATATATCTGTGTTAGAGTTATGTAAATGCTATAAATCTGTAGTTATTTGTGAAGAAATAATATCAATAGAAGGCTTGCAGTTGTAATGACTATACCGTTTATGGAACAAAACATTAAATGCCAATTTGTATCATTTAAGATACCAAATAAGCCTATCTGCAATGAAAACTGACTAAAGGTTTTAACACATTATGGAATCAATAAAGGAAGTATAACAAAAGTAATATTAGAAATTACATAATATACACAAAATATTAAACTATTCTCTAATATGCTCACCAGTTCAAAAACATCATAAATCATTAAGGATGCAAGAAAATAAGACAGGTAAGCCTATTAAGTTGCGCAGCTTTGCTCATAGTAAATGAGCTTTTCTAAAAACAGTACACTTTCATTGCTTAAAAACGTACTCCATAAAAAACAATATCATATCCATATAATAATATTATTCAATAAACTCAATATAGATAATATATAGATTATAGAAATATTATTTATTAGATCAATTTTTTATTATAATTATAGATTATAATAATACATATTGACATTTTTAATAATTTTATTTATATACCATAATTAATATTATTCCGTATTTAATTAAAACTAAATGAAGTTTATAAATTTCCGTTTTATGCTAATATGGAAAAGAAGTAATTAATGTTTTTATATAGGAGGGAAAAATGCTTACAGCATTATTTATATCTATTTTTTCTATATCAACAGTTGTTTTACCTTTAATATCAGCGCTTGTTCCTTTTTATCCATAGAATGAGCTTTTAATAAAGTAAATAAAAATATATACAAAGTTATTTGTGTTTTTTCTATGTTGATTATTATTAAGCTTTTTTCTTTATTATTGTAGTGATTGAGTATTTTCTGTGATTTTATAGAAGAGATGTTTTAGCTTTTCTATTTAATGCTTATGGTCAACATATCTGTAAAATACACAATTATGTTCATCTATAAAAAGACTTTCTTTCTCTAAAAGCAGTATATTATACTGCTTTTAGAGCTTAAAAATATCTGTATTCACTAAACTCTTGCGTGTAATATCTTTGATTGTCTGAGTACCGGTGAGTGTCATAGCTACCCGCATTTCGTTGGCAAAAAGATCAAGGAGATGCATAACACCTTTCTTACCAGCTGCTGCAAGCGCATAAACAAAAGCACGGCCAATCATAACAGCATCCGCACCTTGTGCTATCATGCGTACAACATCAAGACCAGAACGAACACCAGAATCCGCTAAAATAGTCAAATGATCCTTTACAGCATCTGCAATTTCAGGCAACGCTCGTGCTGTTGATAATACACCATCAAGCTGGCGTCCACCGTGATTGGAAACAACAATACCATCAGCACCAAACCGTACGGCTTCTCGCGCATCTTCTGGATCAAGAATACCTTTCAGAATCATTTTTCCTTTCCAAAAATCGCGAATCCATTGTAGATCATGCCAACCAATTGAGGGATCAAAATTGGCACCAAGCCAACCAACATAATCATCCAATGCAATCTTCTTTTTGAGATAAGTGGAAACATTTCCAAGATCATGAGGGCGCCCCATAACACCAACGTTCCAAGCCCAATGTGGATGCGTAAAAGCTTGTAAAAAACGGCGTAATCCAGCATAAGGACCAGACATCCCTGAATGCGCATCACGATAACGTGCACCAGGAATAGGCATATCAACTGTAAAAACCAACGTGCGTACACCAGCTAACCAAGCCCGCTCTAGTGCATCACGCATGAAGCCACGATCTTTGAGAACATAAAGTTGAAACCAAAATGCATCTCCAACCACTTTCTGAACTTCCTCAATGGAACAAACTGAAACCGAAGATAGCGTAAAAGGGATCCTTTTTACTGCCGCAGCACGCGCTGCTTTTACCTCACCACGACGTGCATACATGCCCGTTAGCCCAACAGGTGCGAGCACAATCGGTAGACCAAGTGTCTGATCAAAAAGCTTGATTGAAAGATCAACTTCACCAACGTGGCATAGAATCCTTTGACGCAGTGCAAGTGCTTGAAGATCTGTACAATTACGTCGCATCGTTTCTTCAGCATAAGCCCCACCATCAATATAGTGAAAAAGAAAGGGGGGAAGACGACGCTTTGCTGCCTTACGATAATCAAATGTTGAAGAAATAATCATTGATGGCACCATTATTCCTGAATCAAAAGGGAAGATACCCTAAAATGCATAAAAAAAACCGTGTACCTTCCTCTTCAATGTTCTCCCAAAACCCTCTATTGAATTGATAAAGGTAACAGAAATTGCACTTTTCTAAAAAAACTAATTGATAAAAACAACGTCTTTATTTCTCTTTTCCCAATTTAAAATCTCATAGTATAGGAGCAGCATTAATACCGTACCCACTTATACATTGTTCATATACAGTTGAAATGTTATACTCTCTTTAAACAAATACCTCTTCGTGAGCAATTGCTTTACAACTTAGTGCGTTGTCATTTAAAGTAGTTTTTCCCTCCAAAGAGTCCTTATCGTTTATAAAAATAGAAAGTCTATACTCATTAAAGATAAACCATACCCCCCCCAAAAGATGAAAAAAACCTTTAATTAATACTTTAAATAAAGTTGTCGCGTACATCTAAAAATCTTCTCATATCAATATTCAAAACTGAAACCTGTTACTTGTCATGAAAGTTTATAAAAATATACCGTGCCTAATTTACATAAAGTGTAAAAAACTTTTAATGTTCATACTCATCTAATGTTCATACTCATGAAATGCTTTACCTTTAGTTAAAGCATTTTCTAGCGATATTATATCTTGAGGCTATAAATGTCTTTCTAAAATTAGAACACTATTCATTAAAAAAATTATTCCTGAACTGCCGTGAAAAACTTATTTATCTTCTTTTAATGATAATTTTTATACAAAATAAAATATACTGGCCACTTAAGCTTAAAAAAAAATGAAGCAAAGTGCAACATCCAGTCTTGCTTATTTTCTTTGAAAAGCAAGCAATCCTCTGTTATGTCGAATCAGTAAATTATTGATTTATTATCACAATACATATGCATGACATATTGAATAAAAATTGACTACAGCCAAATTCTTTCATTTTAGATTTTTTCATAATAAAATAAGCAAAACTATTCTTTTCCGCATCATAAACGAGAATTTATATGGATAAAAACGCTTGAAAAAAGAAATAAAGCCTCTCTTATCCTCTCAAATACAAAGCCCTAATCTTGAAAACTGAAAATAGAATGCATAACGCCGGTTTTTTTAA
Source organism: Bartonella sp. AP58NXGY (assembly GCF_042195785.1). Classification (NCBI taxonomy): domain Bacteria; kingdom Pseudomonadati; phylum Pseudomonadota; class Alphaproteobacteria; order Hyphomicrobiales; family Bartonellaceae; genus Bartonella; species Bartonella sp. AP58NXGY. Next base: position 11,301 of record NZ_JBHIOY010000015.1, read on the forward strand.
GAACAAAAACTTTTCTTTTATTCACAATATATTTCCTGCGTATATGTTATCAAAATTCGTGGTTTCCAACTCATTTAAAATGCTTAGACAACTTTAAACCCTGTGCTTGATAATGTGATCCAACATCATGTCCATAAAGGGTTGAGGGACGATTAAGCATATGTTCATAGACCAAACGGCCAATCATTTGGCCATGCTCTAAGATAAAAGGAACTTCATGGCTCCGCACTTCTAAAACCGCTCTTGCTCCTTTTCCACCCGCTTCCATATGCCCAAATCCTGGATCAAAAAAGCCTGCATAATGCACCCTAAACTCACCAACTAAAGGATCAAAAGGAGTCATTTCTGCGGCATAAAGCGGAGGCACATGAACAGACTCTCGTGAAACTAAAATGTAAAACTCATCAGGATCAAGAACTAGCTCTCTTTGATCTCGACCAAAAAGAGGTTCCCAAAAATCTAAAACGTGAGCAACGGCGCGTTTATCAATATCAATAACGCTTGTATGATGTTTACCACGATAACCTATAAGCCCGTTTTCATCTCCCTTTAAATTAATAGAAAGTCCAATACCATCAGCACTAATATTAGGAAGATCTTCCGATATCAGTGTTTCTTGCCTTTGCAAAGTGTGCAACTCAATTTCATTTAAATAACTTTGCCCCTTTCTAAACCGAAGCTGTGATAAATGTGAGCCAGTACGTACCAAAATTGGAAATGTTCGTGGACTAACTTCCAAATAAAGTGGACCATGATAACCAGCGCAAATTTTATCAAATTCCTGAGCATTATCCGTAATGACACGTGTAAAAACATCTAATCGCCCCGTAGAACTTTTGGGATTGGCAACAGCAGATAAAAATTCTGGTAAAGCTAAAGTTTCCAAAAGAGGAACAATATAAACACACCCCGTTTCTAAAACGGCTCCGTCTTGTAAATCAAACTCATGCAACTTTAACCGTTCAAGCTTATCCAAAACTTTTGCATCAGAACCCGGCATAAAAGAAGCACGTATACGATAAGCTTTCTCCCCTAAACGAAGATCAAGGCTTGCTGGTTGTATTTGAGATCTATCAAATGGATACTGAGCCTTGAGAAAATTATTATCAATCAAAGCTTGTATATCACTATCTGCTAAAATACCGCTTATACGCGCCATATATATTGCCTTCCCTTTTTACTGTATTTCTTTTTGACCTAGATGATCCGTTGGTGCAAGCCATTTTTAAGGTGATAAAAACTATTTTTTTGTTTTTTCAAACTGATTTGTTAACATAAAATAAAATACTTTGAATAATGAAGAACATTTTGCCTCTCTTTAAAAGTAAACAAGAGGTGTTGTAAAAATAATATTTTCATGCTCTCTTATTCTTGAATGTCGCGCAAATGGTGTTATCATAATTTCTTATAGAACCCTTAAGATTCCTGTTAGAATTTATTATGATTATACGCCATCTTAGCGAAAATATTATTAATCAAATCGCCGCTGGTGAAGTTATTGAACGACCAGCAAATGTTGTCAAAGAACTTGTTGAAAACGCTATTGATGCTGGTGCAACGCGCATTGAAATCATTACAGCAAATGGTGGAAAAAATTTTATCAAAGTTAGTGATAATGGTTGTGGGATTCCTGCAGATCAGTTAACTCTAGCAGTTTCTCGCCATTGTACCTCAAAGATTACCGATGATGTACACAATATCTGCTTCCTTGGGTTTAGAGGAGAAGCCCTCCCCTCTATTGGTTCCGTTGCGAAACTTAAACTCACTTCACGAACAAAAAATGCTGAGAGCGCTGCTGAAATTTCCGTTACTGCAGGAAAAATTGTAGGTCCCAAGCCAGCTGCTGCAAATCCTGGAACAATTGTTGAAGTTCGTGATCTTTTCTTTGTCACACCAGCACGATTAAAATTTATGAAAACTGATCGGGCTGAAACAAATGCTATTAGCGATATGATTAAGCGAATTGCTATCGCATTTCCACATATCCGCTTTTCTCTTTCAGGACTAGACAGAACATCTATAGAACTGTCTGCTACAGAAAATAATACTCAAGGACAATTACAACGTATTACGCAAATTATGGGAAAAGAATTCGCCCCTAATAGCATTGCGCTGAATGCTGAACGCGAAGCAGTGCGCTTAACGGGTTTTGCTTGTTTGCCATCTTTTAACCGAAATAACAGCCTACATCAATTTGCTTATGTTAATGGGCGTCCCGTGCGTGATAAATTTCTATGGAGTGCACTCCGAGGTGCTTATGCTGATGTCATGCCCCGTGATCGTTATCCTGTCGCTATTCTTTTTATTGATCTCCCACCTGCGGAGGTAGATGTTAATGTCCATCCAGCCAAAGCTGATGTACGATTCCGTGACCCAGGATTAATTCGTGGTTTGATCGTTGGAGCTATTCGTGAAGCATTGCAGCAATCTGGTATTCGTCCGACTTCAACCCGTTCTGAAGCAACGCTAGCTGCATTTCAAATACAACAACCATTGGCACAACAACCATCAGGCAATTTTAAGAACACTCACCAGTTCTCTTCTTATAGCCCACAGCCTCATCATTTTACCAGCGCTTCAATGGTTCACAAACCCTTAGATATTACTAGTTCTTTTGGTTTAAAAGAAGATGCTACTCCTATTATGGAGGGCTTAAATATACCAAGTGGAGATGCATACATTCCAAGCACGATACCTTCATCAGAAGAGTTATCTTATCCACTAGGAGCGGCCAGAGCACAAATTCATAAAAACTATATTATCGCCCAAACACAAGATAGTTTGATCATTGTCGATCAGCATGCAGCTCATGAACGATTAGTTTATGAAGCACTCAAAAATGCACTTTATTCCAAACCACTTCCTTCACAGTTATTACTTATTCCTGAAATTGTAGAACTCTCTGAAGAGGATGCAACATGCCTTTTAACGCATAAAGATGCTTTGCAAAAATTTGGATTAAGCATAGAACCATTTGGACCAGGAGCAATTGTTGTGCGTGAAACCCCTTCCATGTTAGGAGAGATAAACATCCAAGCTCTTATTAAAGATCTTGCAGATGAAGCCGCTGAGTATGATACAACAAACAATTTAAAAGCAATGCTTGATTATGTTGCAGCAACGATGGCTTGTCACGGCTCAATACGGTCAGGGCGTCTTTTACACCCCGAAGAAATGAACACACTATTACGACAAATGGAAGCAACACCTAATACAAGTACATGTAATCATGGACGCCCTACTTATATTGAACTCAAATTGGCAGATATAGAACGGCTTTTTGGTAGAAAATAAACTCTTAACCATTTTGACAAGAAAAATATCTTTAAATTTACTCTCGACTTTATAATATATTTTATGGCACTTTTTTGAATCTCTTGTATCAAGTAAAAAGGAATTATAATGTTTTCCAATGGTGAACGCGAAGCAAAAATTCATTATTCTAATAACGGATATGACATTATAGAATATGGTACCTATACCATTTGTGCTGTTAGCGGGCAAAAAATCCTTATAGATGATTTAAAATATTGGAATCATCACCGCCAAGAAGCATATGCTAGTTGTGAAATCTCCTATCAGCGCGAACTTGAGTGCAACCCATATCTTAAGCAATTGTTAAAAACAACAGAAAAATAAATCCTCGAAAGCTATAAATTTAGCCTTTGCTTTTTAAATAAGAAAATTCAAGGGAACGTTTTCTAAAGCGGGTCATAACCTCCTCAAGGACCATACGACAAAAATCTTTTTGAACAAAATCAACATTCACATCAAAGACAATAAGATTTTTCAAATCTTTTTTCGTATGAATTGTCTGTATACGAATATAATCTTTAGCTGTTGTTGCTAGCCATAAATTGTGCATTTTAGCCTTTTGTATAAGGCTATGTAAATTTTCATCTGTGAAAAAATAGTGGTCTGGATACATGTAAGTTTGCACTACATGACCAGACAGTTCTTTAATAGATTTAAAAAATTTATCTGGATTGCCAATACCGGCAAATGCCAAAAATGATTTTCCTGCAACTTCATCAGAGGCACTGGCTTTAAGATGAGCACGATATAAAGGCTTTCCAGTACGAGAAACAAGAAAAACAACATTATCAAGCACATCTGAGTGACCAATCAATAAAACACTATCCATAAAAGAAAACTGCGTTTTTAATGGCACGCGCAAAGGTCCAGCTGGAAAGACAGCTCCATTACCGAAACCGCGCATCGCATCAACAACGAGTAACGAATAATCCATATAAAGACGGCGACTTTGAAATCCGTCATCCATTAAAATAAGATTACATCCCTCTTGCTTAAGCCGTTGTGCCGCTGCATAACGATTAGGTGATACAGCTACAAAAGCATGCCGTGCAAGTAAAAGTGCTTCATCTCCGACCTTATGTGGAGTATCATATTTCTCATTTACAAGATGTACCCCTTTAACTGATCCACCATAACCACGTGATACAACACCAGGAACAAAACCAAGTTCTTTAGCCACTTTGGCAAAAGCAATAACAACTGGTGTTTTACCCGCACCACCACATGTAAAATTTCCAATACACAAAACTGGAAGATCAATCACGGGAGGCTGTCTTGCCATAAAACGACGTGAAAAATAACCATAACCCCATGAAATTGGAGTTAATAAAAAACGCAAAAAGCTTTTATTTTTCCACCAAAAATGAGGCGCATTAATATGCATATCCACCCTGACGCTGACGTAAACCCGTTTGTATTACAAGGGGTTGTAAAAATGGATCTAAAATCTTTAATGTGCGCTCAAGTGCACCTGCCATACCTGTTGCCACTTCATGAGCCTTATCAACCATTTCTTGTCGCAATGTTTCATTTGTTAAAAGCCTATACACCTGAATAGCAAGCTGTTTTGTATCTTGAACCATATATGCTGCATCACGCGTTAAAAATTGTTCAAACATCTCTTGAAAATTTGAAACATGAGGCCCCGTCAAAATAGCAGAGCCAAATAAAGCCAACTCCAATGGATTGTGTCCACCATTTCCACATAACGACTTACCAACGAAAGAAACTTTCGATAAGCGAAGAAAAAGTCCCATTTCTCCAATTGTATCTCCCCATAAAATATCGGTATTCATGTTTGGAACAGCATCTCTACTCCTACGAATAAAACTTAACCCCTTATTATCGCATTTTCTGATAAGATCTTCTGAACGTTCAGGATGACGAGGCACAATAATTGTTAATAAATCTGGCAAATAATTTTTAACAATTTTATGGACCTCAAAAGCAATCTCCTCTTCCCCTTCATGCGTTGAAACAGCTGCCCAAACTGGGCGATTGCCGATAGCATTACGATAACGTGCAAGCAATTCTTGATTTTCAACCAGAAAAACATCAGCCTTGAGATTACCAGAAAACGTAACAGATTTTACGCCAAGTGTATGGTAATAAGCCACATCTCTTTCATTTTGACCAATCGCCAAATCAATATCCTTAAAAATATGTTTGGCAAGAACACGTCGTTTTTGCCAAGCTTTAAAAGAACGTTCAGACATATGGGCATTAACCAAAATCTGCGGAATACGCATTTTGGCAAGTTCTTTAATACGGAGAGGCCAAATTTCTGATTCACAAATCAAGACGAGATCAGGCTTCCAATGACGAATAAAACGCTGCACTGCAAAATCTAAATCCAAAGGAGCATATTGATGAATCAACCGATGACCAAAATGTTTTTTTACAAGAGTGGAAGATGTCACCGTCCCAGTTGTTAGTAATACATTGATTTTTAATGATAAAATATAATTAATAAGTGGAACAAGCGCAAGTGTTTCTCCAACACTTGCTGCATGCAACCAAACTAACGAACCTTGGGGACGGGCATGAGAACTTTTGCCTAAACGCTCTTTTTTGCGACACCACTCTTCTTTTCCACGGATAGAACGAAAAAATAAATAAAAAGGAATAACAGGACATAAGCAAAAACCAATTATTCGATAGGTTAAAAGAGCCGCATGTGCCTTTAATTCTACCATTTAAAATCACCTCATCCAGCTATTTTAAGATATCTATATACTTATTTTGTTAAAAAATTCATCAACACTATTGGTTGCATCCATATTTTTTAATATCATCCATATCTTAAATAAAAAAATCTTAATCCATGAGAAAATTCAATACATATACACATTATTTAAATCTCTTTTAATTAAATTTTGTAACTTATATCGATTTTATAACTTCATTCTGCACCCTATAAAAAACCTTACTCAAAAATAACAAAACTACATTTCAGCCGATTATAATTTTGAAAATATAAATGATAAACCTATGACATAGATTGTATCAATTTTTTCAACTCACTGAATAAATACTTCTTATGATTTTAGTGAGACTTTGAATTTTGCACGTTGGTATTTTAGAGAAAAAGCTTATTTTTACATATGTTAGGTATTGTCAATTTTTCAAAAAATAACCCATATAGACATTACAACCTAATATAAATACAACAAATAAAATGTGTTTAAAAGGAAGCTCAATCTCTATTATTTCATTTCAATAAAATGAATATGTCAAACTAATCTTAAAAAAACTTTTGAATAGTATAGAGTTCTCATTTTAAATTGTGATATAATCTCTTAAAGGTAATCCAGAAAAATCTAATCTTGTTTAATAGAGAATTTCTTAAAAGTCTTAAAGCAATTTAAATAAGAGTTTTCAAAATTTTAAATCCTCTCTTTTCAGGAGGTCGCATGATATATTATTCCTTTTAAGATTGTATATAATCAACACAAAATGATTAACTTATAGATTGTAGTTTTAAACGAGTACTCAAGAAACCCTTATGAGGTAAGTTAACTTCATAAATCTATTCAGTTTCTCTAAGTTTCTAATTTTGGTAAAATTTCTAACGACTTTCATGGTTTCTAAGCTTATAGTAATAACTCGTTGAAAAAATTCCAATAGATAAGTAACGAATGCTAATAATCTCAACAGAGTAGTAATTGGTATCATTAATAATGCTACTCCTTTTATTAATCTTAACGCATTAGTGTCTCATCCCATTCAAAAGCAGAGTGACTATTCACAATATAATCATAAACTTCGAGTGATAGCTGTCATGATAATATTGCTGTTGTAAATAGGTTGATAGAAACTGTCTTGCATTTTTATTAAGCGTAAAGATGGTGGTGCAATAATGGATTTTATACCTTGCACAGACACTATTATGAAATGGGCTTGGGTGTTTTGGGAGATGTTTTCTTAAGAAAACATATGAATTTTAAACAACAAGCATATTCTTTTTTACGGCATTCTATTTTACCCAAAGAACGTACCTATGAAAAGGACGACTAAACAAAAGCATGAAGCAATCTACAGGTTATAATGACCCAATATTCAAGCTTTATTCTGCATCGCCTAACTCAGCATCAAGAAACTGATGCAAATCTACAATGTAATAACGTTGTAATGCATTATCTACACTGCTTTGTGCTTTTGCCTGCCATGCTTCTTGAGCGGATTGATAATCTGAGAAAATACCAACCACATCTAAATCATCAGGATTCTTAAATTGATTACTGTTAAGATTTTTTAATTCCCCACCAAATACAAGATGTAAATATTGTTTTTTTTCGTTGGTTTCAGTCATATGTGCCTCCATATCATTTAGATTATTTTAGCGCGCTTTTACATGATTAAACTAACTTTGTTTGACGAACAACATCTATCATATCTTGACAGCAATTATTTTTACCAGCAATTAAAAGTCCATACTGGTAAGGTTCAATTCCATAAGATAGTAAAGGGGCATCAAGCGATAAAAAACACCCTCCACACTCCTGCAAAATAAGATCAGCAGCGGCAATATCCCATTCATGACAATTCGGACGAACTAATACGATATCAATTTCATCTTGAGCAACAAGAACAATACGATAAGCAAGAGAAGGAAGATAATGGTAAAGACTGACTTGATTGAGAAAATCATCTGGTAATTTTTGTGCGAGCGATTTATCAAGTGAAATTTTATATTTTCGATGAACCTGAAAGGCTAAACGAGGAAGTTTTATCCCATTTAATGTTGCCCCTCCACCCGTTACAGCTGTATAAACATCTCCTTGAGCCGGACATTGTAAAACGCCCACAATAGGACGCCCATTCTCAATAATAGCAACCGAAATACACCAATAAGGATTGCCAGAAAGAAAACCACGTGTTCCATCAATAGGATCAACGACAAAGGAGCGCTTATAATCTTGTTGTTCTCGATTATCTTTTGTTTCTTCTGAAATCCATCCATAATTTGGACGTGCTCCAAGAAGCTTCTCTTTCAAGAAATGATCGACAGCAAAATCTGCCTCACTGACCGGGGAATTACCTTCTTTAATCCAGACATCCAACGTGCATCCAAAATACCGCATTGCTAAATCTCCTGCCTCTCGACAAACGTCACGCAAAAGATTTAAATCAGAAGAATGATGCGTGTTATTTTCCTGCAAGTGTCATCCCTTCAATTAATAATGTTGGAGCTGCTGTACCATAACGCCGATCAATATCATTGGCAGGTGTTAAATGTGCTAACATATGAAGCAAATCAGAGCCTAGCGTTACTTCACTCACCGGATAAGCAATTTCACCATTTTCAATCCAAAAACCGGAAGCCCCACGACTATACTGACCAGTAATAAAATCAATGCCATGACCGAATAATTCGGTCACATAAAATCCATTTCGCAAATCTTTTATCATATCGCAAGGCGATACTAAACCCGGTTCAATAGCAAAATTTGTACTGGTTGGCTGCACTAATGATGCCGAACGCACACCGTGTCCATTTGTTTTAAGCCCCAATTCACGTGCTGTAGATGATGAAAGAAGCCAATTTTTTAAAATACCATTTTCAATAATATTGAGTGTTTGCCCCTCTACCCCTTCTCCATCAAAAGGATGAGAAGCATTTCCACGCAATCGCAAAGGTTGATCGGTTATATTAACATTAGGCTTCATCACTTCCTTTCCTAGGAAATTCTGTAAAAGACTCGTTTTTCGAGCCACAGAGGCTCCATTGACCATAGATGCGATATGCCCTGCAATTCCACGAGCCGTACGCGGATTAAAAATAACATCAATGCCCCCAGTCGCCGCACGAACTGCACCCAAACGTCGAACTGCACCAAGCCCTGCATTCTTTCCCACAGTTTCTGCTGCCTCTAAATCAGAAAAATGTAAGGCTGTTGTATAATCATAATCCCGCTCCATCTGTGTTCCTTCACCTGCAAGAGCACTACAAGAACGTGAAAAACAACTAGAGTGATAAGCTCCACAAAAACCATCGCTGGTCACAAGAATAAACCCACTACGGCCATAAGCTGTTGCAGCGCCACCAGAATTGCTTACTCCTTTAACATCAAGAGCTGCTGCTTCCGTTTTTAAAGCATCTTCTGTTAAAAAATGACTGCTGGGTACAAAATCATCAAAAAGATCAAGATCTTTAGGATTCTTAACCAAACACTCTTTATCAGCCAAACCTTCAAATAAACTATCGGGAGAAGCTTTGGCCATTGCAATAGCACGTTCTGCAAGTTCTTGCGGATAAGACGCTAAATTAGCAGAAACACTTGCTACTTTTTTTCCAACAAAAACCCTTAGAGTAAAATCATTGCTCTCTGCAGATTCTGTCGATTCGACTTTCCCAAAACGAACAGATACACTGGTGGAATGTGCATGAACAATAACAGCATCAGCAGCATCGGCCCCAGAACGCCTTGCTGCTTCAACCAATGAAACAGCTTTCTCAATCTGGTTCTTGTCAGTCATTATAGACTCCCTAAATTATGTATTATGTACATTGATAAGCACTCTGACAAATTTATATAAATCAGAATACAACTCTTGTGTGTTCATTCATAAAATTATGCACATTTCATACATTCTTTTAATGCATTAAATCATTTCCCTTTTCGCTTCTTTATGAAAAGATGCAATATGTCGTAAAATCTCTTTAGTTGCAAGATTGCTCATTGGACCTTATCATTTTAGAAGCCAAATCTGAACTGACCATCAAATCAACAGAACAAATAGCGATAACACTTGAAATTAAGTCAAAATCCTCAAAAATTCGAAAAGCATAAAATGACTTAAGTTACAAGCCTTATGTCCTCTGGATAATCAAACAACTTCCTTCATTCCTATAGCATTCTTTAATTTCCAAGCAAGAATCAAGAAAATATAAACGGAATAAAAAACATTTCCTTTCATTATGGTTTCAACAAAATAAGTATTCATAAACTTCTTTACCCTCATGGACATAACATCACAAAGAGAACTCCTTGTTTATATTTGTCAAAAATAAGCTATAATAATAATATTCTCTCTCGTTTCTAATGCGTCTAATCGAGAGCATCTCATTTTTTTATGTGTCATCCTTAATCGGTTATTTTGTTATTAAACAAGCATAATTTGACCAACTTCTTTTTCCTGAAACAAAAATCCTAAGATATTGAACAGGTTTTGATTTAAGATCAATACTTTTCCCTCTCACCCTTTCATTAAAAAATGAAGAAGCATAACGTTGTTATAAAATAATAATCGATAAAACTTGTATATGATACTCATCATTGTATCTATCCCTCAATTCAGTTTGCAATAAGCATATTCACCTAAATTAATTTTGGAAAATTTATCGCTCATAATTGTCTTAAAAGATTCAGTATATTGATTTATAATGATAATTCAGCGTTATTCATATTGAATTAGAACCCCGAATAACGTAAGATTCTCTCATTTCAAATCTGTTTATCTTGAATCAATCAAAACCATTCGTTTGCACATTACAAGCGGGATAAGTGTGTGGATCAAATTTGTATAAGAAAGGACTAAAAATGCCTCTTATGAACCGTCTTAAGTGCCAAGGGCTGTCGCAACATTTGGGGCTAGCAAATATAATGATGGTGCCGGCTTGTTACTTCATAAGCGTAAAGATAAGGGTGCTCAACGGATTTACCGTTATACCATACACGGGTGCCGGCGTGAAATGGGCTTGGATACCTTGAGAGATGTTTCTTTAAAACAAGCCCGTGAATTGGCAAACCAATGGCGCTCTGTTTTACGTGAGGAGCATGACCCCATTAAAGAACGCGATAAACAAAAACGTGAAGCAATACACAATCTCCGTTATTTAAAAGATATTGCTTTAGATACTTTTGAAAGCCGTAAAGCTGAATTAAAAATGATGGTGAGGCTTGTAATTGGTTTTTACATTTACGGATTCATATTCTCCCTAAATTAAGTTGTCTGCCCGTTTCAGAGATACAAAAAAATTGCAGAATCTGGTATATCTGTACGCATTGTACAAATTCAACTTTTTGAACATTTGAATCAAAGATATACAACGATACGAGATTAATTTTTATGAAAATTAAGGCGTGTTTTATTTTATCATCTAGAGTTTTATAGAGCTGCACTCTCTAGAAAAGTGATCAAAGAAATTGTTTGTTCTTGTAATCTTTTAATCAAAACAACACTTTTATTTATAATGATAATTTATTATTTTGTACTTTGTATAAAAGAGCCCAAAATCATAAAATTCTCTCCATTTCAAACCTATTCATTTTGAATCAATCACAACTATTTTCTAGTCTATCACGAATAGGTGGCGTATGAATGAAAGCTATTTAAATACCTCTCATGAATGCTCTTAAAATGCAAAAGCTATCGCAACATTAGAAACCGGCAAATATCATGACGATATGGACCTACATCATAAGAGAAGCAATGAGCTTCTGAAACTTTCTCATTTTCAATGAAGAGAGCATCTTATAAGCTTTTATATATAAAATAAAATTCAATGAATTTCATAAGATTTTTAGCGCAAAATTAATCCCGTAAGATGCTGACACGATTTCAACAGCTAACTAAAAAATGCTCCGTGGCTCATTGGTTTATCGTATATTCATAACTGATTTCATTCTAATAATAAGTTATAATTTCTGCACCTTTTTTAAGGTATTAACTTCTTTATCAATGCACACCCTTACGAGATGATTTTGTTTTCAGTAAGAGCACGTCTACTCATTTCAATCATTGCATCACGAAGATGTAACTTAATTTTTGATCCAATAATCATTCCAAATACAGGAGCAAGTAAGCCAGACATAATTACAGTATGACGAATTTTGTTATTTGAAGAACCCGATTTTGTTGAACAAATATATTCATGATCAAAACTCATACGTGTAAAAGGAAGTTTAGTATAATCAGAAAAGCAAACGTTTTTTATAACTTTATCAAGCGTAAAAGTTACTTTCTGTCCTTTTTTAGGCTTCATGCGTCCTACAGTGCCTTCTTTGAAAGCACCAGAAAACTCTACCCACTCAAGTTCATGATCCCAAGAAGGACATGATGTGTATTTTATAGAAAATAATATAATGTTTTTATTTATATTTTAAAACATGAGGGGTGTCTTAATAAAGTTAAGGGAATATGATTTTGCAATATACTTCTAATTATTACGAATCAAGAGTTCTTTTCGGGGTGGTTTTTTAGCAAAACCAGAGGTCCAA
>NZ_JBHIOY010000016.1:0-23839 GCF_042195785.1 Bartonella sp. AP58NXGY
GTTGTAAATCAGCATAAAGTTGCGCCCGTTTTTGCGGATCTTTTTGAAACAATGCCTCTTCAACTTTTTGATTCATCGTTTCATCCAAATACCCATATTGCCAACTAGGATAGGCGGTATTTTTTGCCTCAAACCGATTATCCGGATTATAAACAAGACGTGAAGCCATGGTATGAGGGTCCGCAGAATCATTATTCCAGCCGACAAAAATCGTATCAAAAGCCCGTGCATAAAGTTTAGAAAACAACTGTGAACCGGCCATCCGTTCAATTTTAAGACGCACCCCCGCCTTTGCGGCACTATCTTGAAGTGACTGAGCAACTAACAGCCTAGAAGGAACATTTGATACAAGAAAATTTGCCTCAAATCCATTCGGATAACCGGCCTCTGCTAAAAGCTGCTTGGCTTTTGCAATATCAAATCTAAAGGGTTGCCCTTCCTTTTCATCCAGAGCTCCAAAGTTACCAAGAGGAATAAAACTTGCCCGTGGAATACCAACACCTTTGAGAAGTTTCTTGCCAAGACCTTCATAGTCAATAAGATAACGCATCGCTAAACGTACTTTTTCCTTAGCAAAAATAGGATTTGTCATGTTAAATCCCCAATACATCATGGATGGCTCTAACACTTTCTCGATTTTAACATCTGTTATTTTTTGCAGATCAGCAAGATCTTCAGGGGTCAAATCACGAGCAACATCAATATCGTGCTTTTGCAACAATAAACGTTGTGTTCCAGGCTCTGCAACATGGCGAATGAGAATCTGCTTTAGTTTCGGGGCTTGTCCCCAATAGTGAGAACTCGCACGCAACAAAAGAGCTTCTCCAGGGCGCCAACTGTTCAACTGATAAGGACCAACACAAGCAGCATGATTCTTCAAATACTGATTTCCCAGATCGCTATCTTTTTCGTGCTTCATAATTGTCTTACGATCAAGCAAAGCTGTTGCCCGACTTGCAACAATATTATTAAGGATAAGCTCTGCTGGATAAGGCTTATCAAATTTCATCACCACTGTTTTTTCATCAGGGGCTTTTAAAGCATCATCAACATTTTTCTCTGTAATGCCATATTCATTAAAAATTGCCGCATTGGTCATCTTTAATTTAACAATCCGCTTCATACTCCAAAGAAGATCATTGGCATTGGCTGATCGCCCATCATTAAACTTCAAACCATCACGCAAATGAAAAGTAATCACCGTACTGTGATCATCCCCTGAAACATCCCAATGTGTTGCTAATGCCGGAACCATTTTAGCAGGATCATCCGTTGCGGTATCGATCAAGTTATCACAAACATTGTGAATAATTTCACTTCCATAAACATCACTAAGTTGTGCGGGATCAAATGTACTAATTGCATCAATATTCCAAGCCATCACAAGGGTATCTGCGGGAGTTTTTGCTGAAACCTGTTGTGCAACCATCCCCAGTGCTATAAAAGCAGAAACAAGAGAGCTGCTATTCTTTAATATTTTTTTCTTCAAGTTCATAGACTTTTCCTTTTAAAGTTTATTCCATAAATTTCCCACACAACAAGTACATGCCTAATAATAAGGCTAAATGATCCATAAGCGCCTCAAACAAAGTATTCAAACTTTCAAACACCACCCCTTACCAACCACTTCCCTGCCCACACTCATAAGCCAAACCAAAACATGCAACGGCAAACACTCAGACATTAGAATGAACGCTCACCCATAACAGAGCCTATTCATGATGTCATAACGCTGACGATTGAAGATTATAAAACCACTATTTTCTCTTTCTTGTCGGGCAAGCTTGTTTCTTCTTTCTTTTCGCCTTTTATGCTATAAAAAGACTCTTCCTTGTTAGCTCAAGCGCCTTAATAACAAAGAGCTCTAATAACAATTTGATATTTTAACAAAACAGGAAAATTCACCCATCAACCGACATAACCTCCTCCCCCTATAAGAGGAATTTTGAATTTATCCATAATTTTCTGGCAAATAACAGCTTTTAAATTATATTTTATTTCTCAATAAAAGGAGCATGGGCACCACCCCCTGATATTCTTTTACAGCACCCGCACATAACAAAACTTTTTTCCACATCGTATTTTAAATACCTTTGCTCCTTTAACAACACTCAATTCATTGCTTACATTTTTCAACAAAAAATATCTTTTCAATGCACTAAGGTTGAAATACCTAAATATAATACCTATATAAGCACACCCTTATCAGAATAGATAGTCTTTTTTTAAGTAAAATGCCTTGAAATATTATTTCTATACACAACAATAATAAATCTGTTATAAAATCTTCAATAGACTAGAACTCTCACCCTAATACGAAATATCGAAACGCTATAAAACTCCCCTACAAATTCTCAGAAACGAAAGGATATCTCTTCATTTAATGAAAAAAGCGCCATGAAAATATCGCAAAAAAGGCAAGAGAACGCGCGTATATTTTAAAGCACTGATATTACACCAATACTAAAGTGATGCACTCCAAAAAAGTAAGAAAAAATAAAAGATCTTTCTCCTTTATGACAATGACATCACTGTACTATGATGATACAATAAAAAACAAGATATTCGAAAGTATATTAAAATGAACCGAAAGAAAAAATTGTCAGATTCTTTTCGTGCTTTTCTTGGAGGCACATTAAGCCACCATGTTGGTTTAAAATTGCTCATCCTTTCATTTTTTATTGGCATCATAATGAATTTTTTGGGATGGACACCCAAAAGTCTCATACAGAAAATTATAGATTTTTTTCAGTCTCTATGGGCAACAGGATTTATAACGCTCACAAACTTCTTTCATATCACCATGACGGGAGCGATTGTTGTTGTGCCTATCTTTCTTATCTTACGCATTTTTCATAAAAAATAAAAGCCTCAACATTTTCCTTGCGCTAGTCTTTTCGAAAAATCAAACGACATAAAAATCCTGTGGTAACAGCAATGATCACCGCAACAATAGCATATAAGAAACGATACTTATGTGCTGCGTAAAAAATTGTATAAGCGATATGTGCTTTAACAATTTCAAGAGTCGTTGTTGTACTATCAATAAACTGACCATCACGAAAAAGATAAGCACGAACCTTATAATGTCCAACAGGAATATTGGTTGGTAAACGAAAATGTGCAGTAAAAAGCGTGTCAGAACCAAAACGAACACCCCCTACTTCCTCATAATAAAGGCTTTTGGCTTTTTGCAGTTTTATAAGTTCATCGCGAAAGATCTGTATTTTTTTCTGATCTTTTTCATCCGTCTGCAATGGCAAATAAAGTAATCCTAACCCCAAGCGTTTATAATCTTCAACACTCGTAATATCGTCAATTTCACGTGTTGTGACCATAGAGTAAAAAAGAGGAACCTTTTTAAAAATAAGAGAATCTGTATTAACCCAAACACCGGCATTACGTTTTTTTTCTCGCATCACCATTGTCCGATCTTGTCCCTCCAAGCTCACAACAACATCATAACGGTTTTGTCGAGCATATAACGGATCAATATTTTCCAAAACACCAGCAATATAAAGATCACGACCAGCAAAATTTGCATCCACAGTAATCGTATTTGTTGTTACGATAATTTGAACAGTTTCGTGATCAACTTGATCAACGAATGTCGCTGTCGTACCAACATGTGACCATGTAGAAAAAGAAACAAAACAAAAGCAACTTGTAATGATGCATAAAGAAAATAATCTACCCATTTTTATCTCATAAGAATATCCAGAGAGAAAAGATTATCGGGGCGTATAAATAATTGAAAAGCAAGACGCATACACACAATCAACACCAAAAACGCAAGTGCCATACGCAATTGTTCCGCCTTTAACTTCCGTCCAGCCCGTGTTCCATATTGCGCACCAATACTTCCTCCCAGCATTAATAAAAAAGCCAGGACAATATCAACGGACTGATGAGTCATACTTTGTAAAACTGTCGTGAAAGAAGACACAAATGTGATCTGAAAAAGTGAAGTTCCAATCACCACATTGGTTGGAACACGCAGAAGGTAAATCAATGCTGGTACCATAAAGAACCCCCCACCAATTCCCATAATAGAAGACAACAACCCTACAATGAGACCAATCCCTAAAACTGGAATAATGCTGACATAGATCATAGATGTCCGAAAACGCATTTTTAACGGTAAGCGATGAATCCAGTTATGTCGACCAGCAAGACGAATATTGGCTTTTCCTGCCTTACGCTTGCGCATCATATCATACCAACTTTCAACAATCATCAAGCTTCCTACACTTCCAAGAAGAATCACATAAAGAAGAGAAATCATTAAGTCTAATTGACCTAATTTTTTCAAAACAGAAAAAATCTGAATCCCGATTAAAGATCCCCCCCCTCCTCCAATCGCCAAAAGAATACCAAGTTTGATATCGAGCGTACGTCTTCTAAAATGGGTAATCGCCCCTGTTACAGATGACGCAATCATCTGATTTGCACCTGTTCCAACAGCAATAGCAGGAGGGATATTATAAAAAATCAATAAAGGAGTGATAAGAAAACCGCCCCCAATTCCAAAAAGACCAGAAAAAAAACCAGCAACGACTCCCATACCAATCAAAATCAGCATATTGAGAGACATTTCAGCAATTGGTAAATAAATACTCACTTACAGAACCTTCAAGATAATCTGAGGCTTTTTAACAATTGAGAGAATCTTTCTCCAATTATCCTCTTTTCCAATAATCTCTGTTGCGTGTTTAAAAGGATAATTTTAATTACTATACAACTTTCGCATAATCCACGAATGCGCAATACATTTCACATCTATTAACATCAACATCATAAAAACTAAAAAAAACGCGCTCCTTTTAAAACGCTGTAAAGACATAACGTTATCACTACCATAAATGCAACGGTTAAAAAACAAAGAACAGTTTTTTTTACCAAATGAGATAAAAACGAAACGCTCTCTTGAGACTGCGCCTTTAAAGAAGAAAAATCATTCTCAATGCCACGATTAGGTGCCTGAATACCCATATCCTTTTTTTCTATCGAAGCACGCTCTACGGCTCCCTCAACCTTTTTAAAAGAAGGCTTCATAGCATCATTTGGCAAAGGGCTTTTATTTTCTTTCTGCACCGCATTTTCAACATTTGTTTGGAGTGGAATTATACCGTTTTGTCTCGAAAAATTTTGAACCTTTTGAAGTGATAAGCGTTCTTTATTTCCCTCATATTCCATATGAGCAAGTTTCTGTACAACAGAATCAGGAAATTTTGAACGAGGTCCACGTTGTGTTAGTACCGCTTCTTCTAAGCTCTTTTTTTCACTCTGTAAACTTTGAACAATTGTTTTAATCTGCTCTAAAGATTCAAAAAGCTTTTTTTCCCTTTGACGACGGATATAATATTCAGCCAAAATGGCCCGACTAATATCATCTAAGTAAGATTTAAAATGCTCTTCTAAAACCCCCTGCTCTACCAAAGAACAGGGAGAATGCTTCATTTGCATTTGTGCATGAACAGTGCGTAATTTTTGAGCAATATCCGACATCGTTACATCCATAGGCGCATCCGTTCTCTCCTTCTGTTCAATAAAAGAAGAGAATTTATCATTCCTAACCTGATTGATCGGCTGGTCGATCGTATGACCCTTCGTATTCACAAACGCTTACCCCTCATTAACCTTTTTGAAAAGAATCGCACAAATGATGAATAAAGTGTGCTCTATTTTAGTAAATAGAGCTTTAAGAACGCCCAAAAACTTTTTTGTTAGAAATATTTTCCCCCAATCTTTATTTAAAATATTTGAAAGAAAAATCTCTGTTTTTTTGTCCTCAAGATTTGAAGAGCAAAATCATTCTCCCATTTTTATTTTTTTCACTTAATTTTTTCATTGCCTAAAGCCCCTAATGCGCCATCATAAACAGAGCATATAAAATGAAAAAAATATTCTCATAAGACAGAGTGATTTTTTTACTTTTTATTCAAGCAAATAAGGCAATTATGGCAATGCAAAAGATATGAAGATTGAAAATGACAACAAGAAAGTACAAGTAAACGTAAAAAAAGCTTATATGATGAAAACACAAGTTATAAATAAGACTGCATTCTAAACAATTTTGTTTCTTATGAGTATTGCTATAAACTTGTAATCATACAACAAAGAGGATCATCATGAAAATAATTGTCGCTGTCAAACGTGTTGTTGATTATAACATCAAAATACGTGTCAAACCCGATAGCACAGGCGTTGATCTGTCTCACGTAAAAATGTCTATGAATCCTTTTGATGAGATAGCCGTAGAGGAAGCAATTCGCCAGAAAGAATCCGGTAAAGTTTCAGAAGTTATTCTTGTTTCAATCGGACCAGAAGCAGCCCAAGAAACTCTACGAACAGGACTTGCCATGGGGGCTGATCGTGCACTTCTTATCACAACGGATCAAACCCTTGAACCCTTAGCAATTGCTAAGGTTCTCAAAGCCATTGTTGATGAAGAAAAACCTGATATGGTCTTTTTAGGAAAACAAGCGATTGATGACGATAGCAACCAAACAGGACAAATGCTCGCCGCTCTTCTTGGTTGGGGACAGGCAACTTTTGCCTCACATCTTAACATAGAAAATGGGCATGCTACAGTTATTCGTGAAGTTGATAATGGAACACAAACCCTTTCTCTTCCCCTTCCCATGGTTATGACCGCCGATCTACGGCTCAATGAACCGCGCTACACCTCTCTCCCTAATATCATGAAAGCAAAAAAGAAAACCATTGAACAAAAAGCGCTGACTGATCTTGGCATCGATACGAAAGCACGCTTAACAATTTTAAGCGTTGAAGAACCCAAACCCCGTCAATCCGGTATTAAAGTAGCTAATGTAGGAGAGCTTGTCAGTGCGCTAAAACAAAAGAACTGCATTTAATATTCTCACCACTAGAGTAAAAGCAACACTTACATAAAAGGGTAAAAACTTATGGCAATTCTTTTATTGGCTGATCATAATACAGAAGAAACCGCAAAAGCTCTCACGGCTGCGCGTGCACTCAGTAATGATATCGATATTTTGGTTTGTGGAGAAAAAATTGAAACGATAGCGGAAAACAGTGCTAAACTTGATGGTGTGCGTCAAGTTCTTATTGCAAAAGCAGACTATTTAGCCCATCAACTCGCCGAACCTATAGCAGACACAATCATCAAGTTAGCAAATGATTATGATGTGATCATGGCAGCATCCAGCAGCACGGGAAAAAATGTGATGCCACGCGTAGCAGCCCTTCTTGATCTTATGCAAATTTCAGATATTATCGCCATTCTTTCACCCGATACCTTCAAACGACCCATTTATGCGGGCAATGCACTTGAAACTGTACGCACCAATGATCATAAAAAGATTATAACAGTTCGCACCGCTTCTTTCACACCAACGCCTTCCAAAAATAATTCTGCTCCCATTAAAACAATAACCCCAGCCCCCAATCCAAATCTTTCTTCTTTCGTAAAAGCAGAAACCAACAAAAGTGATCGTCCTGATCTCACCTCAGCTCGTGTTATTATATCAGGCGGACGTGGTCTTGGTTCTCAAGAGAAATTTATGGCACTTCTTCTTCCTCTCGCAAACAAATTAAATGCCGCTTTGGGTGCCAGCCGCGCAGCAGTGGACGCAGGCTATGCACCCAATGATTGGCAAATTGGACAAACAGGAAAGGTCGTTGCCCCTGAACTCTATATCGCCGTCGGCATTTCCGGTGCAATCCAGCATTTAGCCGGTATAATGGATGCACAAATTATTGTTGCCATTAATAACGATGAAGAAGCTCCCATCATGCAAATTGCCGATTATGCTCTTGTAGGTGACCTCCATCAAATTATTCCAGAATTGGAGAAAGCTTTATAAACCATGAAAGCACCTCTGCATGACCAGCGTGAAAGTATGGAATTTGACATCGTCATTGTCGGAGCAGGACCTGCAGGTCTTTCTGCCGCAATTCGTTTGAAACAAATTAACCCTGAGCTTTCTATCACAATTGTTGAAAAAAGTACCGAAGTTGGAGCCCATATTCTCTCTGGCGCAGTTATTGACCCCATTGGTATCGATACACTCTTACCAGAATGGCGAAATGACAATGATCATCCCTTCACAACCCCTGTTACCCGTGACCAGTTTTTTTTTCTAAAGCCTCAAAAGGCTACAATATTTCCCAATATTCTGCATCCCAAAATCTTATCAAATGACGGGTGTTATATCGTTTCGCTTGGAAACGTTTGCCGCTGGTTAAGCAAAAAAGCTGAAGCGTTGGGTGTTGAAATCTATCCTGGTTTTGCGGTAACACAGATCATCCAAAACGATAACAGAGCGATCATTGGTGTTCTCACCGGTGATATGGGGCTTAACAAAGATGGAACCCCTGGGAACAATTATATGCCTGGTATGGCTTTATTGGCAAAATATACTTTAATTGCGGAAGGAGCACGCGGCTCAATTGCAAAACAACTGATACAACATTTTAATCTTAGCAAAAACCGTGATCCACAAAAATTTGGTCTTGGTCTCAAAGAGCTCTGGGAAATTGATCCCCACAAACACCAACGCGGTTTAGTGCAACATTTCGCCGGTTGGCCCTTAGACAATAATACTGGGGGTGGTGGCTTTATTTATCACCAAGAAAACAATATCATTTCTGTTGGTTTTGTTGTGCACTTAGATTACAAAAATCCTTATCTTTCTCCCTTTGAAGAATTTCAACGTTTTAAAACACATCCAAAACTCTATGAAATCTTCAAAGGTGCAAAACGTCTTTCCTATGGTGCACGTGTTATCAGTGAGGGAGGTTGGCAATCTGTACCAAAACTCACCTTTCCTGGTGGAGCACTTATTGGCTGCTCTGCTGGATTTGTCAATGTTCCGCGTATCAAAGGATCACATAATGCCATCTTATCTGGCATATTAGCTGCCGATAAAATTGCTAACGCTCTTGCACAAGGACGTGCCCATGATGAGGTTAAAGAAATCGAAGAGCAGTGGCGAAAAGGGCTCATTGGTAAAGACCTTTATAAAGTGCGAAATGCCAAACCGCTCTGGGCAAAATATGGAACAAAATATGGAATTAAACTTGCTGGTTTTGATATGTGGTGGCAACAACTGTTCGGATTTTCCTTATTTAAAACACTCCCCCATGGAAAGGAAGATTATGCATGCCTTGAACCAGCAGAAAAATTTCAACCCATTGCTTACCCAAAACCAGATGGTGTTGTAACCTTTGATCGCCTTTCAAGTGTTGCCCTTTCCAATACACACCATGAAGAAAATCAACCTTGCCATTTAAAAATAGCCTCATTAAAAAAACAAAAGGACTCTGAATATGCAATCTACGGAGGACCTTCCACAAACTATTGCCCCGCCGCTGTCTACGAATGGCTAGAACATAATGATCATCTGACTTATGTTATCAACGCTGCAAATTGCATACATTGTAAAACGTGCGACCTCAAAGACCCGAACCAAAATATCACTTGGACCTGTCCGCAAGGCAATGAAGGCCCCTTCTATCCCAATATGTAACCCCTGCTATATAATTATTGTTCTTTTTGCTAAAATTGAAATCTACAAAACACATTGAATAAAAATATTTCCTCAGATCATAAATCTATCAATCATCTTCCTATATACGTTCTTTCACAGTGTAAAATGGACTCTATTCTCAATATAAAAGACTCTCCCCACCGTATGACTTTTTTCAATAAAAAACATAACATACTTTTATAAAAAATTTTTATCTTAATAACAAAACAAGAATGAAGATATCTTGACTATTCTGCTATAAAAACACAGACACTGCTTTCAACAGTCTGTACAAAGGCAAATCTATGGCTCTACTTTGCTCTCCCCCCTCCATGACCAGAAACGCTTTTATCCCCCTCATAAGAAAACTCAACCGTTTCAAAAAGCCAAGAACAAAACCATTTAAGATATGCTTCGAGTTTGTTTTATCTCCTATCCTTTGCCAAGCAATTTCACTAAAGAAGACCACGGATGAATGTAGAAAAAATAAAATATTGCATAACACAGAGCATGCTTATTTAATCACTCGCAATATGTTTCTACTGATAAAGACATCCCAAAACCTGAGTATCACATCAACTTTTTACGCTCAAATCAAGGGGAGTCTATACATTGTCTTGCATCTAACCTTTAAAGATGTAATGCAAAGAATGTGTAAAAACACCATAAGAATAAAAAGCCATAAGTGCTATCATTATTGGAAATAATATCTGACAAAGCCCAAATGTCTTTCCAATTCATGACCATTCTATTACGCGTTTTATAGCGTATTTTCTTTATAAAGCTTGTACTTTCGCTGTAGCTTGTAAATCAACATCCAAATTGAACACAAGAAGCATATATGAAAGAAAGATAACGGTAAATAAAAGCGAGTCATTACAGCTTTTGTATTCTGAACAAAAATATTGCATATTCTATTTGAGTAATTCCTGAAACGAAAAGCCAGCTTCATTGAGTAAAATATGAAGTCTAAAAGGAAGAAATCCGTTTCCATCTTTATCATCATCTTTGTCATGCGATTTTAGACTTTCAAAAACATCACACTATCGTTTAAAAAAGAGAGATTACGTATTGTCCTTTCTTTTATGACTTGCATTTTTATGGGAGCATATCCTTCAAAAAAATAAAACGCCCAAGTTTAAAACAAACTTGTGTTGTCCATTTATGGGTTTATTTTTAAAAGATAGCTCTCAATACATATCGAAAAATTCTTTAGCGAAAAATCTTGAGAAAAATATTACGTATTCTCTTCAATGAATAGTTCCATAACGTAATAAAAAGTATAAACCGGCAGCATCACTTTCTTTGCTAACTCCAATGTTGCGATAGCCTTTGCTTTAAGAGAGCTCAAAAAGGCATTTTACTCCTTTTTTACTCGTCTTTAACGACACACAAATCCTCCTTGTGATGCACATAAATGATTTTGATTCATTGATGATAAAAGGCGTTAAAATGAGATAATTTTACGATATTTAAGGCGCCTACTCTATAGGCAAAAAATAATAAATTATCCATTATAAATCAAATAATTAAGATAAAAATAAATCTTAAAAGTTTTTAAGATATTCTTTATATCTGTTAAGGGGGAAGAGAATAGGACAAAATGAAATATTTTGCTAAGAAGGGCTTATATTTGATCAATAACGATATAGCGAGTTGTTTGTGTTTTAAAAGGATCTGCTGACGTTTACTCAGAAGAACAGTTTGAATATCAATGGAGTATTTGAAAGATGGGCGTTATGGGAATAATTGAAAAAGTTTAGCTTGTAAAAGAGCACAACCAAGCGTGAAATATAGGCACGGGTAAAATTGTTGTGGTTCTCGAAGGAAAAACTTTATAGAAAATTGTAGAGCTGATAGGATATTGGGGACATCTGGAGTCTGTTTTTTTTGAAAAAGATCATGCTGACCAACACAGATGATAATGTTAGTGAATATGAAGGTAAAGCTATTGTATTGCGGAAGTATCAATTATTCGAGCAAGGTAAGCCTTTGTAAAAAAATGTACTGGTAAAAAATGAACAAAAATGGCTTATAAAGCTTATGAGTATGAATAAAAAGCTTGTGGTGAGAGGAATTTGATGAAAAGAAAAGAGCATGTGTGAAAGAGCATATTTTATAGGTGCGCATGCTTATTCTGCCCCCGTTATAGAACCAGGGCTTTATCTTGTAGCAACGCCTATCGGAAATCTTGCAGATATTACGCTTCGTGCTTTGCAAGTGCTTGCAGGAATTGATATTTTAGCGTGTGAAGATACGCGGGTAACACGTGTTTTGTTGCAACGTTATGGTATTCAGAAAAAAACTTTTCTCTATCATGAACATAATGCGCAAAAAGCGGGTCCGAAACTCTTAGCCGCTTTGGCAGAAAACAAAACGGTAGCGCTTGTTTCCGATGCGGGAACGCCACTTATTTCTGATCCCGGATTTCGATTGGTAGAAAAGGCACGTAAAGCTGGTCATAAAATTATTCCGATCCCTGGAGCATCAGCTCTTTTAGCCGCTCTTATACCGACAGGGCTTCCTACGGATAGCTTTTTCTTTGCAGGTTTTTTGAGTGCACGCAAGCGACAGCGTCAAAAACGATTGGAACAATTAAAAGAGATTCCAGCGACTTTGATTTTTTATGAATCACCGCATCGTCTTGTTGAAACTTTACAGGATATGGTCACGCTTTTTTCGGCTGATCGACCTGCCGCAATTTGTCGTGAATTAACAAAAAAGTTTGAAACAGTGGATGCTTCCAATTTGGGGAATTTGTTGGAATCTTATAAAAAACAATCACATATTCGTGGAGAAATTGTTGTACTTGTTGGAGAATCATCATCTTCTTTAAACATAATGAGTGATCAAGAAGTTGATGAAATGTTATTAGAACTCTCGCGGACACATTCTGCTGCTCAGGCAGCAGCTTTGGTTGCAAAAAAGACTGGTTTTAAAAAGCAGGAACTTTTTCAGCGGTTAAATTTTTTAAAAAATGCATAAAATTAAGACTATACAAAAAAAACAGAGACAAAAGTCTTTTTATCGAGGAGTTCGTGCAGAAAAATTGGCAGCATGGTGGTTACGTTGCAAAGGGTTTCACATTGCCGAAATGCGTTTTAAAACAAAATGTGGTGAAATTGATTTAATTGCACGACGTGGAAATTTGGTTTTAATCGTTGAAGTCAAAGCACGTTCAACATTAGCCGAAGCAATGGAAGCAGTTTCTCGAATAAATGAAAAGCGAATTGAGGCAGCGGCCGATATTTGGCTAGCACGGCAAAAGGATTATGCCTTTTTGTCTGTACGTTTTGACTTGATTGCAGTTTTACCTTGGCGTTGGCCACAGCATATCCCCGCATTTTTTACATCTAATAAATAAGAGGAGGCGCCAATTTTAACCATACCCAATAAAAAACGTTTCGTTTTTATATGCATATGCGTTAAAAAGTGTGTAACAATTTGAGCGTTATAAGGAGCGAAATATGGATGATTATGAAAAGTTTGCAACAGGTTTGCTCATTGTTTTTGGAGCGCTAATTATTGGTGGTTTAATGGCAATGCATATTGTTCTTATGAATAAACCAGGTTTTTTATTTGCATTAGCCGCAGCTATTGTTGGTTGGTTTTCTGCTTTTGCCGTTCTATTTGACAAACCAAAAGTCTATTTGGGCTTGATTATTCTTGCTATTTTATGTGTTGCTTCCTCAATTAGCATCTATGTTAGTTAAAACACATAAACTGTTAATTGAGATTCCTTTTAAAATATAAAACTGAGGAAAAGAAATGAAACTTGGCTTTTTGGGAACGGGCACAATCAGTGCTTCAATGGTCAATGGCCTCATGACAAGCACCTTTGACGTTTCTTCCATTATTGTTTCACCTCGCAATGCACAAACAGCAGAGCATCTTTCACGCACATATGATAAGGTTATGATTGCTGAAAATAACCAAGCGTTGCTCGATGTGAGTGATTACGTTTTTCTTTGCTTGCCTAACCAAATTGCAGAAAACGTTTTGCGTTCTCTTCGCTTTCGTCCAGAACAGCTGGTTATTTCCGTACTTGCTATGGCAAAAGCAGCAGAAGTAGAAGAATGGATCAACCATAAAGTTTATCGTGCTGTTCCTTTACCTTTTGTCGCAGAGTGTAAAAATTTGACACCAATTTATCCCGATCATCCCTTTTTACGCGCTCTATTTGATGCATTGGGGGGTACATTGGTACTGGATAAGGAAGAGCAGTTTAATCTTTTTATGACTGCTGGTTCACTTATGGGCATATATTTTAATTTTATAGAAACAGCCCATCAATGGTTTATAACACAGGGGTTAAAACAACAGCAATCAGCAGAATTTCTTACCATGATGTTTGGCAATCTTACAGATGAAATGCGTAAAATTATAGCAACGGATTGTTCTACATCTCTCGATTTTGCACTACTTGAAAAAGAGTTTTCAACAAAGGGGGGAACAAATGAATTTTTGTCAAATTGTTTTTCTCATCAAGGGGGAAGAAGTGCTTTAACAACAGCTATTGAAGCTACTTTTCAAAAAATAAATGCTTCTAAAAAGGCTTGACTAGCATTTTTTATCCTCTCAATAAGAGAAAGTTATTGATATTTTCATTGAGTTTTTCTTGAATATGGATTGATAACATTACCTGCTATACATATTTCAAGAGCAAGATAAATGGGCTTTTTAAATACCCATCCCTTTAATTTAAGTAGATAGGGATAAATTTTCCGATTAATCTTCAAGATGTTTTTATCGCAAAAAAGTGATTGTTAAATATTTTTTACAACCTTTTACCATTTCCCTAAATTATTTTTATTTTCTATCTTCTTCTTTTCGCACCAATGCCAATATTTTTTCACCTCACTGCTCCAGCCGCTCCGATTGAGTTCTCCTTCAGATTACCCAAGTGCATGGCTCATTTTTTGTTTGTTTCACCTCTAGTACTCCACTCAAGCATTAAGGTTCCCTCTTTTTTCCTTACAAAAAAGCAACTATTTTTCTGTCTTTCGTGATTGCATTTTGCAAATTCTTTTAAATAAACATATATTCAAAAATAAACATATATTCAAAAAAGTTTATTTTTTATTTGATCAACAATTGTACGATACAGTTTAGCAAGCTCTTCACTAGGCTTAGCAACAAAAATAGGGACGCCCTCATCTGAAGACAATCGTAAAGCTGGATCAAGCGGTATTTCTGCTAAGAAAGGGACCTCTCGACGTTCTGCTTCGGCCCGTGCACCACCATAGCCAAAAATATCGTAGCGTTTTCCCGTATCAGGAGCGATAAAACAACTCATATTCTCAATGAGTCCTAAAATAGGAACATTGACTTTCATGAACATTTCTATCGCTTTACGCGCATCAACTAAAGCAAGATCCTGAGGTGTAGAAACAACCAACGCACCCGTTAATTGTACCTGTTGCGCAAGCGTTAATTGTGCATCCCCTGTACCTGGCGGCATATCAACGACTAAAACATCCAAAGGCCCCCATACAACATCTCGTAACAATTGCGTTACAGCTGCCATAACCATAGGACCACGCCATACCACCGGCTTTTCTTCCTCCACCAAAAATCCCATCGACATCAATTTCAGTCCGAATTTTTCAAGAGGTTGAATCTTTTTTTCTCCAATGAGCTGTGGTTTTTGATTAATAAGTCCTGTCAAACGTGGTAAAGAGGGTCCATAGATATCTGCATCCATCATCCCCGTTTTGAAACCAGAATCCTGTAAAGCTAGGGCGATATTTATCGCCATCGTAGATTTTCCAACCCCTCCTTTTCCAGAAGCAACAGCAATCACATGCCGCACACCTTCTATGGGCATTTTTACAGGGAGCAGATTGGCTCTCCGTCTAGAAGCAGATAGCTTTGTTGTTTTTTCAGCTGTAAGTGTGATAAAAACAGATTCCACGCCTTCCAAAGCACACACCACCTTTTCAGCAGAACGGCGCAATGATTCCCACTCTTGCACACGTCCATCAGGAACTGTAATGGAAAAGAAAACCTTGCCATCAGCAATCAATATTTCTGAAATAAGCCCTAACGATACAATATCGCTTTCAAGATCCGGTCCTTTGATTTTATGTAAGACATTGCGGACAACCTCACTTGTGATAGGAGCCACGTTCTTTCCTCTCTATAAAAATACCAGCAAATACAAGCATAAGAACGAAAAACATTAACCGTTTTACCACCTAATAGTTTTCTACTCTACTCAGAATTATAAAGTATAAATTGCTTATACCTTTTCTCTTTTAAAATACGAAAATCAAGCACTTTAATAAATGTTTTGATAAGAATTTTGTAAAAACCCAAACGGTCCCCCTTAAGATTAAAGTATATTTCAAATTGATTATACAACAATCAATCACACTTTACTTAATTCCTTAAGGCCTTGGTCATTTATTTTCTGTACACCCAATCATTTTAAAATATCACAAATAATTATAAGGTGTTTTGTATTTTTTCAAGAGAGAGAAAAACAATCTAAGATTGACTTTTTTTATATTTTTCCTTATGGGTTAACAGCCGTATGATAGGATAAATTTTTTCATCGAGCGCATAACTACTCATGAAACTAAGATAAGAAGGGCCGCACTCCGCGGTATTTAAATAAATGAAACGTACTTACCAACCCTCTAAACTTGTCCGTAAACGCCGCCATGGGTTTCGTGCACGCATGGCAACAGCTGGGGGACGTAAAGTTATTGCTGCAAGACGTGCTCGTGGACGTAAGCGGCTTTCTGCTTAACCATCTAAATTTTCACAACTGTTGAGTATTGCTCATCATGTCCTCGTTGTGAAACTTTTGTTATGAACTTTTAATGCCTACAAGCAGGTATTCAATGAAATTGCGAAATGTTCTTTTATGAAGAAAAAACATCCCTGCCGTATTCGCAAAAGAGCAGATTTTTTGGCTGTTCGTACAGGAGAAAAACGACGTGGTCCTTTATTTTTACTCGAAGTTAAATCTCGTGAGCAAACAACAGAAAAATCTTCTCTTGTTGCGCGTGTAGGCTTCACTGTTACCCGGAAAAATGGTAATGCTGTTAAACGTAATCGTATCAAAAGGCGTTTGCGTGAAGCTGTAAGAGTTGGTGTAGACCAGATGGAAGCAGGAACGGACTATGTCATTGTCGCATATCGTGATGCATTGCATGCCCCTTTTACATCTTTGATTAGTGAATTAAATCATCGAATAAAACCAAAAATAAAACATCAGCAACGACAACAAGGGTGTACGAATGGAATATAACCGCAATTTCTTCATCGCTATTGGCTTATCTTTCGTAGTACTTGTAGCATGGCAATTTCTTCATGTTGCTCCCAAACAAGCAAAGTTACAAAAACAACAAGCTATCACACAGCAATTATCAAAACAACAATCAGCACTTTCCACTGACACGACGAACTTTTCTAACGATACCTCAACACACGAAGCAACATCGATCATTGATCAACCAATGACTCCTGAAATTCGAAAAGCTGTATTGGCCAAAACAGAGCGTATTGCGATCAAAACCAATGAACTTGAAGGCTCTATTAATCTTGTTGGTGCACAATTTGATGATCTTCACCTCAAAAAATATCGTTTAACAGTTGATAAAAAATCACCGGAAATCGATTTGCTGAATCCTAAAGGCTTCAAAACAACCTATCTTGCTGAGTTTGGTTTTACCAGCCCATCTTTGCCAGCAAAGGCTTTGCCACAATCTGATACACAATGGCAAATAGAAGGAAACAACACAACCCTGACCCCTTCAACACCCATCACTTTAATTTATAACAATGGGCAGGGACAAATCTTCCGCCGCACCCTTTCTGTTGATGATCATTACATGTTTACTATTGAGGATTCGATCAGCAATGAAAGCGATCAACCAATATATCTCTCGTCCTACGCCCGCGTCGCACGTGCAGCGCCACCAACAAATACAAATGCAACCTATTTGCTGCATGAGGGGATGATAGGAATTGCGGGAGATTCGCTCAAAACTGAAAAATATAAAACCTTAGCAGAACTTGATCCAAATCCTGATAATGGGCAAAAGAGCATGACCTTCTCCAAAGTAACAGGAGGTTGGATTGGTATTACCGATAAATATTGGGCGGTTGCGGTTATTCCCCCACAAGATAAAGAATATACAAGCCGCTTTATTTATTTTGATCGTTTGCAGACGCATTATCAATCTGACTTGCTAGGAACGCTTTTAACGATTGCTCCAAATGAAACAAAAACTGTTACAAATCGTCTTTTTGCTGGAGCAAAACAAGTTGAAATCATTAATAACTATCAAAATAGCCTAAAAATCAAAAAATTTGCGCTTTTAATTGATTGGGGCTGGTTTGATTTCATCACCAAACCAATGTTTGCCCTCATTGATATTCTTTATAAGCAAACAGGAAATTTTGGTATCGCCATCCTTCTTGTCACAGTGCTCTTAAAAACACTTCTTTTCCCTCTAGCCAATAAATCTTATAAATCTATGGCGCGTATGAAACTTATACAACCGCGGTTGCTAGAAATAAAAGAAAAATATCCTGATGACCGAACCAAACAGCAACAGGCAATAATAGATCTGTATAAAACTGAAAAAATTAATCCCCTTGCCGGTTGTTGGCCGATGTTAGTTCAATTTCCAATATTCTTTGCTCTTTATAAAGTTCTCTATATCACCATTGAAATGCGCCATGCACCTTTCTTTGGCTGGATTCAAGATTTAGCGGCACCTGATCCAACATCTCTTTTTAACTTGTTTGGTCTCTTGCCATACACAACGCCAACATTTCTTATGATTGGTGCATGGCCTTTGATTATGGGAATAACGATGTTTTTACAAATGCGTATGAATCCCGCTCCTCAAGACCAAACTCAAGCGATAATCTTCACATGGATGCCTGTCATCTTTACTTTTATGCTCGCCTCTTTTCCTGTTGGTCTTGTCATCTATTGGGCATGGAACAATATACTATCAATAATTCAGCAAAGTATCATGATGACACGCCAAGGCGTCAAAATTGAACTTTTTGATAATCTGAAATCCATGTGGAGAAAATCACCCAAAAAAGAAGTGCATGAATGACAAGAGATTCTTCCCTTTCTGGAATTTTTTCTCGCAATTGGATTTTTATTCGTGGTGTACCAGCAATACACTTTCTTCCCCCTGAAGGACCACCAGAAATTGCATTTGCAGGACGTTCAAATGTTGGAAAGTCATCTTTAATAAACGCGCTCGTCCAACAAAAAAGCTTAGCACGTACCTCAAACACACCAGGACGGACTCAAGAGCTTAATTATTTTGTACCCGATGGCTTCAGTGGGCAGCTAGGAAATCTTCCCCCTCTAGCATTAGTAGATATGCCGGGCTATGGCTTCGCTGCTGCTCCTAAAAATCTGGTTGATGCGTGGACAAATTTGATTTTTAGCTATTTACGGGGACGCACAACGCTAAAACGTGTGTATATCCTGATTGATTCACGCCACGGAATTAAAAATAATGATGAAGAGGTTCTTGCTCTTCTTGATAAAGCCGCTGTTTCTTATCAAATTGTTTTAACAAAAAGCGATAAAATCAAATCAAAAGCCTTAGAAAAATTAATTATGATCACACAAACAAAGCTTCTCAAGCGCCCAGCAGCTTACCCTGAGCTTCTTGTAACCTCTTCAGAAAAAGCTCTCGGTTTGGAAGAATTACGTGCTGCCATTTTGCAAACCATCGCATAAAAGAATGCATTCCCTATTATTAATAATTTATTAATCATAATTGCTAGCTGCTGCTAATGATCTTGTACTTCTCGTCAAGCATCTTTATAAATAAAAAGCCATTACTTGAAAGAATTCCCATCAACTCTATTTAATAGTGTAAATTATGCTGACACTTTTTCACTCTCCCCTATCCACTGCCTCACGCTTCATACGCCTCATTCTCGGGGAATATGGTCTAAATACGCAACTGATTGAAGAATATGAATGGGCTAGAAGACACGAATTTCTAGCCCTCAATCCTGCTGGTCATGTTCCTGTTTTTCTTGATGAACACGAAGTTCCATTATCTGGTCCCCTTGTTATCTGCGAATATTTAGACGAAACACATGGAAGTTTACGACAAGAAAATAAGCTCTTTCCGGAAAATCCTTTAGAGCGTGCGGAAGTACGCCGTCTCAATGATTGGTTCTTAAATAAATTCGAAAATGAAGCAACACGCCATATCGTACGAGAACGAATCCATAAACGTGAAATGCCACTTGCCATTGGCGGTGGTGCTCCTAATTCACAAATTTTACGCAATGCGCGTGCCAATATTTTACCCCATATGAACTATCTCAATTGGCTTTGTGCCTCTCGCGATAGCTTAGTGGGTTCTACCTTGTCCTATGCAGACCTAGCAGCCGCAGCCTCTATTTCTGTACTTGACTTTCTAGGAGAAATTGACTGGGAACAATCTCCTGCTGCCAAAGACTGGTATATGCGAATTAAATCACGCCCTTCTTTTCGTTCTCTTTTAACAGATCGCGTCCGCGGAATCGTTGCAAGTACTCACTATGCTGATCTTGATTTCTAACTATCTTTCACCAACAAAAGTAAAAGCGATATTTTATCTAAAGGATACTTCTAGGTTTATAAATTTTTATGCATGTGTACAAACAATGCAATAATACATTGATTTATAGTCTTACTTGAAAAGAGAATAAGACACCACCATGATATTTTCTCATTTCAAAACTCCTTATAATGCATCAAAAAAATCACTTTCTTGTCGTGTTACATAAAAAAACAGCACAAGGAGAAAAAGTATTTAAAAAAGGATTTTTAAATACTCTAGTTAAAAACAAGAGCTGTAGCACCATTGGAAGCGTGATCAATAACATAACAATACCTAGGCATGCTATTCTCTATTCTTCTCAATATATGAAAAAGTGCATGGCATGGCATGCCTATTATTTACTCTATAAAGCGTTGATTTATAATCATAATTCTCTGTCTTATATGTTGAATGAGAATCCCGAATATCATAGGATTCTCTCATCCCAAACCTGTTCCATGTTGAATCAATCAAAACTATTCGCTTGCACGTTACAAGCGGGGTTAGCGTGTAGATAAAAAGCTATTAAGAAAGGACTAAAAATGCCTCTTATGAACCGTCTTAATGCAAAATCTGTCGCAACATTGGAAGCTGGCAAAATGTGTGATGATGCCGGCTTGTTATTTCATAAGCGTAAAGATGGGAATGCTCAATGGATTTACCGTTATACTATTCACGGGCGATCACCGTAAAATGGGCTTGAGAGCGTTGAGAGATGTTTCTTGCTCTATATTGATCTCCTCCCCACACCTCAAAAAACGGAGATTCCTACCAGCCACCGGACTGTCAACAGTCCAGCTTCTCACGGGCAAGTTCCACCTGCTGACCACTCATGCGGTTCACTTCATAGGCTCTACAGGCAAGTCCTCCCCCTAAACACTGATCACGATATCTAAAAAACACTTAATATGTAAAGCTTTTCATACCTTATATCACCGCCCTAAACAACAGTGTTGTACGGCATAATAGGATAAAAAAAAAACGCTATGCGTCTTTACAACATAACAATTTTTTTAACTGACTTCCTTAAAAGGCAAAGAATCCGATTAACTCCCGTGTATAAACAATTCGACTTCTTATTGATCTCTTGTTTTTTCCCCCTTTTATATGATTTTATTTATAGATAACAGATTAGTCTACAATATAAATAATCGCTTTTTTAACTTGAATCATGAACCTTAAATACTTTTTTCCCATTACCCGCCTCACATTTGCATCAATCAAAATCTTTTTCTTGTGCGTTGCAAATGGGATTGGCGTATGGAAAAAATATTAAAGAAAAAATAAAAATGCCGATGAATTGTTTCAAATGCCAAGAGCTGTTGCTACATTGAAGGCTAGCAAAGTACATGATAGTGCTTATTTGCTCTTTTATGAAGCATAAAGACCGTAGTGCAGAATAGACTTTATATTATTCATGGAAGCTCTCTCATTATACTCTTCACAAGCACTATCATAAAATGAGTTTAGAAGCATTGAGACACATTTCTTTAAAGCAAGCGCATAAAGTGACAACATAAGCATATTTATTTTAGGGTATCTTGTTTGCATGAGGGACGTGACCCCATTAAAGAACGCGAGATACAAAAGCGTAAAGTAATGCGTAATTTCCATTAGGGCTTTATAAGCAAGCCTTACCTAGAAATATCCATCACGCGTTGTAACAAAAAATATCTCTATGTAAATTTGTAAATCTTATATCACGGCCGTGTTTTTACAGCACAAAAAAATAAATTAAAGTAGAAAAATTTTTTCCTATAAACAAAAAGAACCGTTGGAAAGAAGGTAAGAATTTGCCTATACTACACGCAGTCAAAGTATCATAAGGAGACAAAAATGCGCCTTACAGTTGTTGGTGCAAATGGGAGAATGGGGCGTGAACTCATTACAGCAATCGAGCATAGGAAAGATGTAGAGCTTTGTGCTGTTCTTGTACGTAAAGATTCACCTTTTGTAGGAAAAGATGCGAGTGCATTAATTGGTTCAGATTCTCTTGGGATTCGCATCACTGATGATCCCCAAAAGGCTTTTTCTGACACAGAAGGTATTTTAGATTTTTCACAACCACAAGCCAGTATTCTTTATGCTCACTATGCTGCTCAAAAAGGTCTTGTTCATATTATTGGCACCACAGGATTTAGCAAAACAGAAGAAGAAAAAATTGCGAATTTTGCGAAATATACAACAATTGTCAAATCTGGCAATATGAGTCTTGGAATAAATCTTTTAGCCAACCTTGTAAAGAAAGCCGCTAAAACGTTAGAAACCGATGATTTTGATATCGAAATTTATGAAATGCATCACGCTAACAAAGTTGATGCCCCTTCTGGAACAGCCCTTCTTCTTGGACAAGCTGCCGCTGAGGGTCGCAATGTTATGCTTCAAAATGTGCGTGTTAATGAACGCAATGGTCATACTGGTAAACGCAAAAAAGGTACCATTGGCTTTTCCTGTTCACGTGGTGGAACAGTTGTTGGCGAACACAGTGTCATTTTTGCCGGTTCCCATGAGCGCATTATTCTTTCGCATACAGCGCAAGAACGCTCTATCTTTGCCAATGGCGCATTAAAAGCAGCTTTGTGGGCAAAAAATCATGAAAACGGTCTTTATTCAATGCTCGATGTTTTGGGATTGAACGATGAATTTTAAACGGTCAATGTAACATAGGAAAATTATAATGAGACGCACACTTGTACTCATCCGTCATGGACAAAGTGAATGGAATCTCAAAAATCTTTTCACCGGTTGGAAAGATCCTGATTTGACAGAAAAAGGTCACGCAGAAGCAATAGAAGCAGGAAAAAATCTTAAAGCAGCTGGTTTAAAATTTGATATTGCTTATACATCAGCCTTACAGCGCGCACAAAAAACGGCTTGGCATATTTTAGAGCAAATGGGTCAATCCGATTTGCAATTGATCAAGACCCCTGCATTAAATGAACGCAACTATGGTGATCTTGCAGGTTTGAATAAAGATGCAGTGCGTCAACAATGGGGAGAAAAACAAGTCCAGATCTGGCGCCGCTCCTATACAATTGCACCCCCGAATGGAGAAAGCCTCCGCGACACCGCTGCACGCGTTTGGCCTTATTATCTTTACCATATCCAGCCTCATATTTTGCGCTCTCAAACAGTTTTGATCGCAGCGCATGGAAACTCTCTTCGTGCTCTTATGATGGCGCTTGAAGATCTAAACGGCGAAGAAATTATATCTCAAGAATTAGCAACCGGTATTCCTATTATTTACACATTTAATCCCGATTCAACTATTTCATCAAAGACAATCATCACACCTTAAACTTTCAAAACCATGATATCCTCCACACAAAAATTCAGTAATTTTATAAAAAAATAAATTCTATAATTTTATTGACAGAACTGCTTCACAAGCTTAGATGAATTTTATAAGCCCAGATGGCGGAATTGGTAGACGCGCAGGTTTCAGGTACCTGTGCCGCAAGGCGTGGAGGTTCGAGTCCTCTTTTGGGCACCATGTTCTTTTTTATCCAAAATAATTTATTGATTTTCCATATATTTTTTACAGTGAGGGACGCGTAAATAAAAGTTAGGGAATAGGATTTTTAACATGCCTCTCTAATTATTACGAATCAAGAGTTCTTTTCGGGGTGGTTTTTTAGCAAAACCAGAGGTCCAAAGGGTTTCTAATTCTAAAAAATCAAAATCCTTAAAAATCTCTCGAACCGCATCACAATCATTCAGACTCAAAACAAACTTCCC
>NZ_JBHIOY010000017.1:0-16057 GCF_042195785.1 Bartonella sp. AP58NXGY
TTTTGTGAAAATTACTTTAAAGGTCGTGTGTTAGCTTATGCAAAATCTTTTATGGAAAGAGCTTATTGCTCTAAGAGCAAGGAAAAAAACGTATAAGGTTCCAGTGATTAAGGTTCCAGTGATAATGAAGAACTTATCGATGAAGTTTATAATCTTATCTTATTTAATTTCTACTAAATCACCATCAAGCACTATAGGATATTCAGTCGTTTGAAAAAAAGATTTTATTTTTTCAGAGCTTGAGGAGCGAATAAATTGAGATTTCTGCATAAAGCAAACATGGAAAAATTGTGATTTATTGATAATGTCTTTTATCAGATAAGAGGATGAGAGCGATGAGAAAAGGACATTTCTTTCAATATCGTAACGTGAATCAATAAACAATAAAACGCCAACACCGTTCTCAAATTGATTGACTATAATGAGTTGAATATCTGTAGCCGAAAGAGTGCAACCTTGAAAATTGAAGACATTTGTAAAATCGTGTACAGAAATTGAAGTTTCTATAAATATTATAAAAAATTGCTGTTCTTCCTTTCAGGTGTAAGGTATGGCCATGATAGCCACAATCGCATGATTGATCATATGCAATATGAACAACATCACCTGTGGCGTGCTCTAGTAATGGTGCATCTTCAGGATAAAAAACAGAGACAATTAATTCATCATTTTTAGAACTTGAATTGACTTGAAAGATCATTAATGTCGCCATTAATTTTGGCTATAGTAGTAAGAATAGTGCTATTTTTTATACGAGCTATCTTATTATAAAATTATGTAGGGTAGGAGAAGAACGTATAGGTATCTAATTTACGCGCATAAAGGCTTTTCAGGGATTAAATCTAAACTCAGATTTTCTCTCTTTACAGAGTCAGAACTGTATTTTTATCATAATGACTAGCTTCTCTATCATAATATTTCTTCACGAGAGCTTTCCAAAAATAGTACACCAGCTAGTTTGTTCTTAAAAAAATAATCAAGGCAATACTTTCGCACCACCCTCATTCGCTGTCTTTAAGGGTGCCTTTTGCATTTACAGAAATTTCCCACTGACTTTAGAAGCGGAGCCTAGAAAAGTGGGGAAGAGGAGAACCATAGGGTGCTGTGACTACTCATGTTGTCATGCTATAGAAATATTTGGTTTTGTAGGGTAGCAGCAGCCCCCCTTTAATGCTTTTTAGGCATTAAAAATGGCATGAGAAAATGCTGGTAGTTGTGATATGTTTTTTCTAAAGTTTTTTAATTATGGCTGATCCATGAGCTCTAAGATATACATTGAGAGAGAATGGGCGGCATTAAAAGTTAAATGCGCATGGTGAGGTTTGAGATTGATTAGTTTAAAATCCTTTTCTGAGCGGCCGTGCGCTGCACTTTTCTTGTTTCTTAAACTCATAGTACCATCTACAATTTGATACAGACCGGATGCGATCATTTTTAAGTCATTTTCATCTAGATCTTGATTTTTTAAGTTTTCTTTCTTCATATCTTCGGGATGGATCTTAGCTTTCTTAACGACTTGTTTCCATAAAACGGGCAGCGTATTACGGGCGTTTTCTTCATATGAGATAGAATGGTGGTCGAGATAAGCTTTGCAAGAAGCTTCCAATAGATTTGCTGCAAATAGAACCGCCTCCTTTGGATCTTTTTCTATATTTTCTAATGCCCTTTTTATTTCGATTTCTACTGCTGAAAGTCCTTTCTCTGTAATACGTTTTTGTAGCTCTTCTGTAGAGAGGAGACCAGCTTTTTGCAATTCTTGTGTGGAGGTCAGCTCCTTCTTGATAATATATCCTCCACGCTGATATTCTAATCTATCTTTCTTTAACGTTTCTAAAACTTTACGTTGATCTTCTTTTAACTGTAGAGTTTTTTTGTATAACGATGAATTCAATCCGGTAGGGTCTGGATCATAATATTCTTTTTCCATAAAATCACTAAGCAGGTTACCAAGGACTTCAAGTGGTTCTTCGCATTGAGAATTGATTGCACGTAGCCACACTTTAACTTTTTGGATTTTTGTACCTTCTGGAATTTCAGAAGGAGCAAATGATGCAATAAACAATTCATCTAACTCGTTATGCGTATAATGGTACGCAAACATTGGAGGAAGTAGTCCAATGATTGCAGGAGGAATTTTGTTTTTTTGAGATATTTTTTGCGGGGATGATAATTGCATTTTATGGCTTTATAATATCAAAAAGTGGTGTGTGGAGTGGTTTTTAGAGTATGATTTTATTGGCTTGACCTTGCATAGAAAGTCGCGCAACAATTTTGTGGCTTATATAAGATTTTTGAAAGGGAAATGCCATATTGTGTTTTAATTTTTTTCTCCTTTCATTGTTATAGCAGTGAAGCGGGTGGATAATGTGTGATAATTCGAAAAATATAGAATGAGAACAGAAGTATAATTTTGTATTATCGTAACTGCAATAACATTCTTTATTGGCAGATTGTTTATTGAAAATGAGAAGCAGGCAATGCGCATAATCCCTGAACGGAAGGTTTTGTGACAAGAATTTCAACAATAGTATGTTAGAAAAAAATGTTGCGTGTGTTCTTTGCTTGTCAAAAAGAGCAGATGGGGCGCTTTATTCGCATAACCAGTAAAGAGCTCAAGTGGTACAGGAGAGAAGTTTAGCAATCTCGTTTATCTCGTCAAGTTTATTGCTTTCACTAAAAATGCTGTTTTATGATATCCGTTGTTAATCTTGCATACTTGCTAAAGAAGAAATATAAACAGTTATCGTCTCTGTAAGGGAGCTTTAAGCAATGAAATTAGGCGTAAAAAAGCTCTGAAAAGCTTCTTTTGCCGTAAAACTTACAAGAAAAATTTAAAGGTAGGGAAATCTAAAAGCACACTGTAAAAATCAAAAAAACAATTTTTTTAAAGATGGTTTCCCGTATGTCATTGTGTATTACGATTTTCAATGTTTTAAAAACTTCTCCCTCAAAGAGGAAAGCCTTTGTTCTTAAAGCGGGGGAGATTTGTTATAACAGTTAACAACAAAATAGAGAGAAGATGCTGTTTTACCAGCTGTTTTTGTTGCTTTATTCACTTAATCCCGTTGCAATTACCAAACCATAGTGATCAAAGAAGTGTGATATAGGGTGAATGAAATAACTTGGTTTGAAAGTGCGGTGCGATTTTCCACACCGCGATGTGTCGTGAAAAGTGATCAGCTTTGGGGGCTGGGCGGCGTATTCTATACTGGTGTTGTAGGGGCGTTTGTTAGTGCGTTTATGGGATCTTGGATTGAAAATCATGTTGTCCTCCGTGGACACCTCCAAAGATACCATTTAGAAAATTCCATATTTCAATGGGTTTTTAGAGGTGTCTCATAGAACAAAGGGCTCATAAAATTACAAACGCTGTCTGTTATCAGTGGTGTCCGATTTTAGAGCTTAAGGAGCCTGTCGGTTTAATACTCTTTTATGGAATGGTGAAGGCTGGGACTAAAGTCCCGGCGCGTTAGTATTCTTCGACAGTGGTAAACGCTGTATGATCTATAGCATTACAAATGTTATTGATAGGGCATTCACATAAAAGCATATCAAAAATCGGAACTTTTCTCTTTAGGCGATAAGAAGAGGGCTAGGCAAAACAGTAAAAATGCAGCGATAGAGAAGAGGAAGAATATGAGATATGTTTGACTTAAGGAAAGGTGTTGCTCTGTTAACGAATGTAGCAGAAAGCCAGCAAATACACCCCCTAAGGCTCCACCTATTTGCTGTAATATGCGTGTGATAACGGCTGTATCTTTGACGTATAAACTGTTGACATATTGGATGGGAGCAGACAAACATACAATGGTGGTGATGCCAAGCCCTACGCCTCTTAGCAAGAATCCAAGTCCATCCATGCTTATATTATAGCCGAAGCATAATAACCCAAAGCTTGATATCACCAAACCAA
Source organism: Bartonella sp. AP58NXGY (assembly GCF_042195785.1). NCBI lineage: Bacteria > Pseudomonadati > Pseudomonadota > Alphaproteobacteria > Hyphomicrobiales > Bartonellaceae > Bartonella > Bartonella sp. AP58NXGY. The sequence continues at coordinate 3,914 of NZ_JBHIOY010000017.1, forward strand.
TTCCTATCATGAAAAAGGGAGATTTTTCTTTCCACTTTTGGTAAATAAATTTCCTTCCAATCCATGCACCCGCTCCTTGCAGAGCTAGGACTGCACCGATGATGAGAAGGCTATTTTCATGGGCTTGTTCCATGGCAATGGCTAGTGGGAAATAAACGAGGAAACTATAAAAAAGAAATGAAGCAACAAGCCCCATGATCATGAGCAATGTATAGCGCGCATTTTTAAATCCGCTAAAGATGATTAATTTGTTTTTTGCTTTCTGATTAGAAACAATGAATAATATGAGAGATATCACTGCTATAAGTGCTAGGATAAAGAGGGCGTTGTGGTTATTTATATTTCTGGCTTCTGTGAGGTAAAAAAACGAGAGAAGCGATATAGAAAATGCTAAAAATGCAAATAAGTTAAATTTTGTTTTTGTTGTTTCGTTGCTCTTTAAATGTTTTGCTCCAAGGGTGAGTGCCAATAAAATAAGCGGAATATTAATAAAAAATAACAAACGCCAAGACACATACTGAGCAAATGAAGCTCCTACCAGCGGTCCAAAGGCAGGAGCAAAAACCGTTGGTACGGCTATGGTGCCCATGGCTTGGCGCACTCGTGTCTGCCCAAATTGTAACGCAATAATGGTTTGGCTAAGGGGTAGCAAAAGGCCTGTCCCAAACCCTTGAACAATACGAGCAGATATAATGGTTGGAAAATTATAGCTTAATCCTACCCCCAGTGAGCCAAGCATAAAAATGAAGCTTGCAAGGAGCCAAGTTCTTTTTATACCTATTCTTCCTTGCACAAAAGCGGACATCAGCAGTCCTGGAACGGTTGCTAGAAAATAGGACGTGACAACCCATTGTATATTATTTCCTTCCACGGAAAAATAACGCGCAAGGTCAGGAAGGATGACATTGACAATGCTCCCATCCAGCAGAGGAAGTATGCTGGAAATAATGACGGTATATATGACATATTTTTCTGATTTGGTATAGGAATCTACCTTTTGCATGATTATGCTCCCTAAAGATATTCTTTAAAATATTGCTTCCCCCCCCATAAATCACAGAGTTTTAAGAATGAACACGCATTTGTGATATCTGCAATTTTGATATTGGAATGAATATGATTGGAAGTGCTGATGGTCCCCTTGTGTATAACCCGCCTTTTTCTCTAGAATTAAGCCATCAGTTAAGCTGATATCAATGAGTTTATCGAGGAGTCTATTCGCTGTCAATTCAATCTGTATGAGAGCAAAAGCAGAACTTAGACGTGCATGCTTGCTCCAAAGGCTCAATGGTTTGCGGTCCTTATGAGATCCGCCCCAGTTTTACTGCCCCGTTTACGTTCTGGTATAAAATGATTGGGGTTCATAAAAGCATCTGGATCACGGTTAGCTGCTTCAATCATGCAAAAAACAAGAGAGTTGGCTGGTAATGTGACTCCTGCGAACTCTATTGCTTGATTGGTCTGGCGTGGTATAAGCTGAATGGGAGAAGTCAAGCGCAGTGTTTCTGCGATTGCATCGCCAAAAAGTCTCCTATCATTTTGGATTTTTTCTCATTCATTTGGGTGTGTGAGGAAATGATAAAAAAGATAAGTTCATGTTTTATCGGCAGGTTCTATGACGGCTAATAACATGTTAAGGACGAGCGCAACTATTTCAGAAGTTCTCATACCGGTGCCACCATTTGTCTTCTGGCATAAAACAGAGATTAAATTTTCTAATGCATTTTTGTCCCATTCTTTTATAAGTGGTGTTAGATAAGAGATGATATCTTTGCTGCACGATAAGCTGAATTCTTTTTCCTCATTTGATTGGTTTAGGCTGGTGACAAAAGATGCAACTCCTCTATGCCACATGGATATATCCTTGTAGCGGTCTCTTAGGTTAGCCTAAGACCATTAATGTAACAAGTCCGCTATAGTCTTTACCAAATTCATTTATAATATCTATTTTCCCCTTTGGAAGATGTATCATGAGAAGCTGGTCTGTTGTTTCTTCAATAATTTCAGTATAGCGTGTGCGGAACATTTGCCCAGTAAGCTTTGAAAGTATGATGTGCCACTTGCTATGGTGCTTATGCCCTTCCATTTGGGTTAAGACGCAATCCACTCCTTACCGGCTCTGCCCGAATGGCTAAGCGTGTTGTTGTAAAGCGGGTATCCTTCAAAAGTGCGCTGACATTTTCATAGTGGCCAAAAAAATAAGCTTTAAGATTTTCATCTCAAAGAACAGAGTTAGAAGAATGTATAGTTTGGTATGCGTTGTATGGATTTTTTTGGAAATTTTCGCCCATAACGTTGAATTAAATAACGTGGCGCATTATTCATCCTGCTTGGATTTTTAATGATAAATTGGCTCGTTTCATAAGTTTTCGTCCATAACGAAATAATTCTGTATCCTTGCTGCTTGTAAACACAGAGAAGTTGTTCGCCATTGAGCAACAATTCTCCAACAAGGACATTCACGATGGTAGGCTAAAACTGAGTTCTCTCTATTAAGTAAAGATGAGCTATTTACGTAAAACAGTATTTCATCAAGAATATATTCAAGAGAAATATTAGTTTTTTCCAAACGCTTTATTTTTTTAGTTGATAATCCTACGCTTTTTCTCGATGCCCAACTGCCTAGATTGAGATTTGCGTGTATGATTCACAAAATTTTGAATTTCTTCGTACAAAAGTATTAAAAAGAGCAATTAGAAATGCGGAGCAATGACAAGGGGAACAAATGTTAAATAAATCAAAAATTGACTTATCATTAGAGAATAATTTTTGTTCAAAAGTAAGTTTTTTACCAAAATTGTGCCCTAAAATGAAGGTTGTTGATTTTTCAAATGGAGTATCTACCGTTAATTCAACATTTTCTTCAGATACATTCAATATTATCTCTACTAAAAATTTACAAGAAACGATACATGTAGACTAAGCAAAGTTCATAATCGATCCCTTTAATACACAGAAACTACCTTTAGCTTGATGGATTGGACCTCATTCATTTCATTACAAAGTGAATGAACTTCTCTTATCTATCGGCTTAGAGCATGTTGAAACAGAGGTAAAAATGGCAGACTTCGCTCAAGATATAGATTCCATATTCCTTCTATGCTGGACAACTTCAAAATAAAGAAAGTTCAATTACTTCAAGATTTTATAAATTATGGAAATGTTATGACGTCAGTATTCGAGCCTTTTGATGAGGAGGCGGTAATATTTTATGAAACAATAGGTGGTTGTTATAAAAAAGATTCTGATGTAGAAATGTTCGTTGGTTCTATAAATAACAATCCTGTGGTAATATGTTTTTGTATTAAAGCGGATAGAATTGGTGGCGTGTGCCAGAGTTTCAGAAAAGAGGTATTGGGACATTAATGACAAAAATTGCTATTGAACATTTAAAAAGAAGGCAATGTCGTGTTATTGGTTTTCAAGCTTCTTAACGAGGGAATTGGTATTTATAAAAAATTGGGTTTTATAAGTTTTGGTGAATTCAAAGTTTATTCCAATAAACACATAGTAGTTTAGCTATGAACTCTTTTTTGTGCTAATCTAATCTACAAGAGAATTTATTATTTTTAGTAGAACTCAAATATGGACAACTAATCTATACGATAAAGGAAATTTGGCCAATCCCCTTTAGTACTGATAGTGAAAAGCTAAAATCAGTTATTATAAATATAATTGTTTCAAGTGACTCACTCAAATTTTCTTTCTTTTATGATTTTCAGGATAATTATCTTAAAAAAACAGATATCTATCACAGATCCAATTTAAACAAGTGAAAATTTTCTATTTGATATGACTGTCAGTTTACTGTTTGTTTCTGGTTTTTATGAAGAACTAGAACGCAAACTTATAGCTTGTAATTTTCATTGTGTTTGTATTGAGAGAAGTTAAGAATGCGAAATGATTTTTCTAAATTATAAGAATTATGAATATTGTAATCATATGCCTCTTATACAGGTAAGCTCCTTTTTTGTTTTCTTTTCTGCTTTTTTAGTAACTCTAGAAAACCGATGTACTTTTACAGATCAAAAATTTCATTAGAGTTAGGGCAAATTCGCTTCATGGTATCGGACAATTGAGAACACTTAACTGAACTGGAAGCTGTTTTCTTAAAGCCTTGTTGGTGGAGAGCTTAAGATTATGGATTCTTCTTTTTGTAAATGAGATTAATTGTATTTTAAATAAAACTTGAATAATTTTTACATCATAATATTAAGAAAAGTTATTTGTAAGTCATTGGAAAAAATAATATTTTAAGCTATTTATTGCGAAAGAATAAGTTTTTCTGTTATGCTAAGGTTATAACCAAATTTGCTGTTTCACCTCTCACTTTATCATCATTTAACTCAAATGAATGTGAAAAAGAATCTCAAAAAATATCTGGTTGAATTCTTCAAAATATAAATAGATGTATATTACAATCACTATTCTATCTTTTATCCTAGCAGATCAGTATTTTAAAATAGAAAATTTCTCGCCTTTTTTCTGTATAATTGCTCTCATAAATTTGAGTGTTTTTTGGGTATAAAAAAATTTCTATATGCTGATATTTAAAATGCAGACTTTCATGACAGGATTTTGGAAAAAAAGATATGTTTTTTACTGTAAAAGGTGTAATCTATGCATAGAGATCAGTATTTTTAAACGAATTTCTATAATTTCAAGGTCCAAATTCTGTAATTTTTAAAGGATGCGTTGATATTTTCCTCCATGGCGTTGTAAAAAACCTCTCTCAACAAGAGTGCGTCGTAATCGGGCAAAGTCTATCGTAAAGAGGTTGCATATCTTGGAAACTTCCATTTCGCTATAGATTTTTCCCATTTGAAACGCTTCACCAATTTTTGATAGCATCTCTTCTGTTTCTAAATAGCGATCACTAAAATTTTCCATATTTCGTCCATTTTTATCTTCTAGCGCTTGCCACAATGTATCGATTGCTTGAAATCCTTCTGTTGTGTTTTGAATAAGTCCGAGGTTCAAAAGGCGATTGATGGATTTGTGAATGGTTTTGGCATCTGAATCAATATGTTGGAGGATATCAGTAAGATTTTTTGCACCAAGGATAATGGCAGCATAAACAGCGCGCAGGGTAGGAGAGGTCATGGCAGAAATGAGCGAACTGCGTGTGTAGCGTTTGTGAAGTGCTTCTGCTCCCATGGGCAAAAGATCATTGCGAATGGGCAATTCATTGATTTCTATAAGTTCTTCTTGTAGTGATTGTGCGCGTACAATTTGTTCGGCTGGGGTGCGTTTACGGATGATGCCAAGACCACTTTGGCGATATTTGTGGTTTTCGGGGAGTGTTAAAGCCTCATAGGAATCATCAAGCCGATAGAGGAGTTCTTCCCAGATAGGGGTTCTAACGCGTCGAACCCGTTGTTCGCCATTAAGAGCAATCGTTGTGGTCATTGTTGGTTCATGCAGACAAAGATAACCACCAGCGGTGATATGTTCCCAAAGGGTTATAACAAATCGTACATCATCTGCTGGCGTTCCAGCATCAAGCCAAGCAAAATCTATTGGCGCCCAAGATTTGAGAGTTCTTTCATCAAGAGAGAAAAAATTTTCATTGATAAATGTTACAGTATCTTTTTCAATGCCATCTTTAAGAAGTTCTTGCCATGCTTCTTCTGCTGATTGACCTTCTACTGTAAAATCATCAATGGTGATAAGCCGAGGTTCATAATTCTCAGGAATTCCTGAAGGGTCAAGCAAAGCTGTTCGTTCTTCCCAAATGGCGGATTCTAGAAGCTTTTTATCCTGTTGCCATGCTTGTTTTGCTTTTTGGAGTGCTCTTGCGATAAAGCGCGTACTATCACCAGCACCGATTTCAATGACTGTGCGTGGTCTTGCCATTTGAATAAGCGCATAAATGAGCTGTGCACTATTTTCTGTTCCCATGCCAGGTCTTATCAGCTGCATCTTTTTATCCTTATAATTTTATCAATCGTAGCATTCCTGCTTTTACAAGAAACTTTATTGAATCCTCTAGCGGGTGTTGAATGTGCATTGGTGTGGTGGCTTGCTTTAAGAGATGTTTTGTTTTTTCATGAAGCCGGATTGTACGCCCATTGAGTTGATTAATGGCAAGACTGCCAAGAGAAGAATCTATGATAATACATGTTGGCTCTCGTAAAAGAGCGGTTGCATCATTTTCTGAAAATGCTTTTTGATCTGTTTCGATGAGACCGTGTTGTAAAAGTGATATCAAAAGACTTCCAGGGGCAAGAAGAGTATCATTGAATTGTATTTCTCTCAGTGATTGGACAAGGCAGCTTTCACGAAGTGCTTCAAATGTGGGAAAGTCGAATCCGCCAAATGTCGCTCCTTTTGTAGAAACAATGGTGATGGGTTGTATTTGCCGTTTGCCAATGAGTGCTGGTTTGTTTTTTATTATTTGTACATCTTTTGCCCATTGAACGCGTGATAAAGGATTGAGTTCACGTGGGTAGACAGCGAAAGAATTGATGGCTATGGGCGGCGTTGGTTTTTGCAATTCAAGTGTGTGGGAGCTCTCATGACAATCATGTCGCATATAGTCTGCCAGTTGCCACACATAGCCGCCTGTTCCATTGTAAAAGTTTAAGCCTATAGGATCTTGTTGCATGATGTTAAACCGGTTTCTATTTTGCTATAAACTAAATTTGGGGAACGGTTGTTAGCTCTTCCACACTCAAGAGTGGTTCATCAAAGTCTTATTGGTTGGTGTGGGGTTATAGGGGAGATACAACGATTTTATCGAGAGGTGATTGTCATGCCATTTTTGGGTTTGGTTTGCCTGATAGCAAAGTCCGTTAACCATTATCATATTCCTTTTTTTGCATAGTGCGGTTTATAATAAAGCCTAATATGCCTGTGATCATTGTGGCGATGCCAATGATAAATAGTGTGCTTTGGGTGTGATGCACTTTTACAAAACCGGCTCCTAGAAAGCCAAGGCACACTGCTGTTTGTATGATAAAGATATAGGCAGGCATTTGGTTGTTTCGGTGTTCTTTCTGAATGGCTTTCATCATAAAACTTGCCATTAGAGCATTTTGTACGCCGTTTGCACCCCCAAGGATGAAAAATGACAGCATCATTAACCATACAATATGTGTTAAGGAAAAGCAGAAAATTGCAAAACCAATTATTGTAGCGGCAAGTGATGCACCAGCGGCATTGCCAAAGCGGTGGAAAAGGCTGGAAAAGCAGAGTGGTCCGACGACGAGCCCTAGACTTATCATACTTGCAATTATCCCGTAGGTTTCAGCGCTTAAATACAGTTCGGTGCGGATGCGGACAATTGATAAGACATTAAGAGCTGAGGTGAGGATGATGGTAATGATGAGGGGGGAAAGAGCATAGACAACATTTTTTTTATGCAAGAGCCCTCTTAAGTCTAGTCCCTTTTTGGCTTGCTGTGTTGTGGTTGTTGTTGGCACATGCATGTTTAAACTTTTAAAACAGAAGAGAGTGATAAAGGTAGCAAAAAGAACCATGATTGGCAACACAAACAATCCTTTTTGCCCGTTCGATAGATCATACAACACACCCCCTAGCAGTGGTCCGGCAATGTAGCCAAGATTACGAACTGTTTGGAGAATGCGGTTTATACGGTCTAGTTGCTGATCATTGGTTGCAAATTCTGGGACGGAAACGAGGATAGCAGACCAAAAGAGTGAACCAGCACAACCTAGTGCGAAAGAAAGTGCAATGTAAACCCAAAATTGGTTGGCGATTGCGGCAACAGCTATGAAGAGTGCTTCAAACAATAAAACAATGGGGATTGTTCGCGTTGGTTGGAAGCGATGTAAGAGGCGTGGTGCAATTGGTCCCGCACAAATTGCTCCTATAAGCCCTGCAAAAAGCAGCATTGAAACATAAGCTGTACTTTCTGCTAAGTGTAGAGCAAATGTGACTTGAGCTGTTTCATCAGCAAAGCTGCTCAAGCCCAAGACGAGGAAAAGTCCCATTTGGGTAAAAATCATGGATTTTTTCTTTGTCACAATGCCCCCCCAAGATGCCAAAGCTTTTACGGTTTTCAAAATTTCCTTCTGCGCATATTTATATGGTTTATCATTTAATTTTGCTAGATCTAATTTTTTTCCTGATGAAAGTTGGGAAAGGAAATGTTCTAGATGAGAGCTATACTCAAAACTGGCGCAATGCCCATTTGCTGCGATGAGGAGTTCTTTTGTTTCAGTTAAGGGCACCCATTGGAGGGTTGCAGATGCGCGAAGAGTGATTTCATTTTCAATCTCAGAGACGTCAACAAGAGGGCGCTTGACACATAAACGTGAACTTGTATCACAAATTAATTGAGAAACCAGCATATGGCGTTTTAAGGTACCATTTGCGATGGCGGAGTTTAGTGCAGAGTGTTGAAAAGCATTATCAGGGTTTAAATTTTCTCTTCCTGATGCGCGGATATCATGTCGCGTTCGATCATCAAGATGGAGTAAATGCGTGACATAATTTTTATGATGTTGTGCATCGTGTGCTGTTTCCCAAAAGGCAATATTGATATTTGCCGCGATATTTTTTCCAGTTTCAGCAACGTGGAAAGCATCATGGGGAAAGTAGGCAACACGGTCTGTACGGTTTTGCAGCGCAATTGCTGTTGATTTATGCGCTTCATATTCAGGATATTTTAGCCCTTGGAGGTCTTCTCGTGTACTGGGCCATGCAAACATTGTTTTGCCATCCTGTAGAGTAAAACCAAAATTATGAGCGTGATCTACATGGATCCCAACATGGGTAGAAGAATACCGGCCAATGAAGCAGTCAATATCTACACGTCCACCAGGTCTAAAACCTAAAGAATGTGCTAATTGATCTGCAAATTGTTTTGCCGCGTCCCATAGTATAGGAGTTGCAGCGTATAACCCATAATACATGACCAACCATTCTTGCCCTTCGGCATATTGGTCAACGCGGGCAGTATATTCTTCTATAGTTCTATCCGTATCTAAAACAAGAAAGTTTGAAAGAGGACGTGGACTCCGCACTCCATTAAGCACTGTTACTACTTCGGATTTAGGATTAAGAGCTAAGAGTTTATGAGGATGTAGAGCGTATTGTCTTAAAGCACTCAAAACATCCCTTTCATTCTCAAGTTTTGTTCACAAGTGAGGCAACAGAAGGTATCACAGCACTTTTGGCTGATATGTCACATGAATCTATTGAATTGATTGATCGAGTTGATGTGATGGATATTGTCGCAATATTGAAGGCTTTTTTTGCTTTTTTTACGCAACGCCAATCCTCTCTGCCGGACAATTTGGGGCAGAACTAGCCCTTTATTATCACTGGGCGCCTTCAGAGATTAACCAGATGGATTGGCTGGATGTGATTGCCTATCGAGAAGAACTCGCACGCCTGAAAGCTCAAGAATATGAAAGCCATCAGTTAGGATAAGAGACGATCATGGATGTTTCCCTTGTTGTGCGTTTTGTCAATCATCTGCAAGAGGGGATCGCTTCTGCCAAGCGAGATCTTGCAGCCTTTAGTTCAGATGTTGCGCATTTCCAAAACAAGACAAGGCATCATTTTAAAGGGTGGTTTGACCCGGAGCATCTTGAGGATGCGACAAAGAATGCGGAAAATGCTTTTATCCAAGCGCGGGGGCGCATGGTGGGTGCCATTGCGCAAACAGCAACCTTAATTGCACCGCTCTATAAAGCCATGCAATTTGATCAATCGATGAAGGGATTAGAAAAGGTTCTCGATGCCCCCCTTGATCGCTTAAAGGAATTGCGCCGTTTTGCGCTTGAAACTTCCACCAAGATTCCGTTAGCGGCTCGTGAAGTCTTAGAATTGATGACCAGTGCTAGCCAAGCAGGGATTGGTGAACAAGATTTAGAAGCTTTTAGCATTTATGCAGCCAAAGCGGCTGTTGCTTTTGATATGACGGGAGATCAGATTGGGGAGCGCTTTGCCAAGTTGCGCAATGTCTTTAAGCTTAATCAGGTAGGTATTGAAGATCTAGGCGATGCCATCAATCATCTCTCTAACCACATGGCGGCAAAGGCCAGTGAGGTGTCTGATTTTACCAATCGTGCCACCGGTGCGGCAACCATGTTTAAGCTCACCGCGCGCGAAACTGCGGCATTTGGTACAGCGATGATTTCTGCTGGGATTGTTCCAGAGAGTGCCGCGCGTGGCTTTAATGCCATGAGTGCCCGCATTCAGGCAGGGGGCAAGCATATTGAAGATGCTTTTGCCAATATCGGGCTTTCCCGCGAAAAATTCATGCAAGATCTGGACAAAGATGCCACCGGTACCTTGGTGCGCTTTTTTAATGTGTTGGGCAAATCCGAACAGGGGATGCGTTCGCTGATTGCCATTGCGGGGCGCGATTTTACCGGCGATTTTGCCAAATTGGTGGGTAACCCCGAATTGTTAGGGCAAGCTTTAGATTATGTGAAAGATCCACAAGTCTTTAAAGGCTCTGTAGAGCAAGAAGCAGACAAACAAGCAACCGGTGCCATGCGGCAATTTGAACTCTTACAAAACCGCATTGTGGCTCTGGGCATCACCATTGGTGAAGTGCTTCTGCCTCCTCTCAACAGTTTGATGGAAAGTGTTGGCAATTTTACCAATGGGCTTATGGCATGGGCGAATGCCCATCCCACTTTAACAAGCGCTATTATCAAAACCATTGCCGCTCTGATGGCTTTTAATATTGCTCTACGGGTTTTGCGCTTTACCATGGCTGGCACACGTCTTGGGCTTCTTCAATTGATGGGCTCTTTTATCAAGCTTAGAGTACTCAGTCGTGGTGTTGCTGCAAGCTGGCGAGGGCTATTGGCTGCAGGGCGCTCGCTGGGCTTGCTAACCGCGGGTCTTGGGGCAAGTTCACTCCGACTCTTACGCCCCATGACCTTGTTGGTCGGGGCTTTACGGGGGATTGCTGTCTCAGGAAGTGCATTTGCTGCCTCTTTTGGTTGGATCGGGACAGCGATAGAAGTGGCTGGGGCAAGTCTTTCCTCTGTTGTGGGGGGTATTTTTACCCCGATCGGGGCGGTCATTGCTGCTGTTGTGGCTGTCATATTGGCTGCTGGTTTTGCTTTGTGGAAATATTGGGACCGTTTTTCTTCATTTGTCAAAGGTTTTGCACGGGGGATATCTCGGGCTTGGGGGCGTGCCTTTGAAGCCGTCATGCGTTTTTTTGGTGCTGATACTACCACCATCACCAAATGGAAAAACATCATTGCTGCTGCTTTCGACTTCTCTTCCCATTGGCAAAAGTTTAAACAAGGACTTTCCTCTGTTGTCGAGTGGTTTGGCAATTTGTGGGAGGGCGTTAAACAAAGCTTTTCCAACTTTTGGCAATGGTTGAAGAGTTTTTTTACACAGGAAAAGCTCTCGGAGAGTGCCAAGGCTGGTATGGAACAAGCGGGCGAAGATCTGGCTAATTCGATTGTCGATGGCTTTATGTCGTCTATCTCACAATTGATGGATTTTTGTAAATCTTTGCCTAGCCGCATTAAGGGGTGGATTGGGTCGATTGATGTAAGAGAGTTTTTGCCAAGTTTTTTGGGGGGTAAAACAGCCATCCAACCCATCGTGCAATTTGCGGGGGCTTCTCCTGTAAATTCATCTGCGAGAGAGCAAAGAGACAAAGACCGTTCCCCCATCACACACAATCAAAATGTCACAGTGCATGTTAATGGGGCGCGTGAACCCATGGCCACTGGTCGCGCGGTTGCCCATGCTTTGCAACGGGCACGCGCTAATGCGCTGCATGGCGGGACAGAATAAGGGGAGGGCGTCTATGAGAGATCCTTTGCTGATGTTAGGACCACATCTCTTTTATGTGGACTGGCTGAATTTCCAATCCTTTGAGGAAGAGTTTTCTGCCTCATGGGTTTGCCTAGAGCGTTTTGGTGAGGCACCCGGTTTGCAATTTACCGGTTATGGCAATGACCCCAAAACCATTCATGGGGTGTTGTTTCCAGAAGAGTTTGGGGACCGTGCAGCCATTGATGCCATCACTAGAACCATTCGTGTTGCCAAGCCTGTTCAGATGATCCGTTGGATGAGTGACAATGGCTATAGCGCCATTCTCCATGGATCAGTGGTAATCACCAGTGTCACGAAAGATCACGACTATATTAGTCGCTCTGGTCAATCGGGGCGCATTCGCTATGCCATTAGCTT
>NZ_JBHIOY010000018.1:0-14394 GCF_042195785.1 Bartonella sp. AP58NXGY
CATGTGAATTTACCCAAAACAAAAGCCCGTCTCACCATTGCAATGGATGGCGATGATGCTGGTCGTAAAGCAGGTTTTACCCTCGCTGCGCGCGCTTATAGACAAGGCTTTGAGGTTTTTATCATGCAAGCCCCCTACGGTCTAGATTTCAATGATGTTTTGATACTGAAAGGTATAAATAAATGAGAGAGAATAAAAACAATATTGTAGATACCAACAATCAAAATGTTTCATTCAATGATAAGACTTGTTTAGAAGCCATTCCTTATGAAATCGCATTGCAACAAAATGGTTGGGGGGAATTGCAACCGATTAATACGGCTCTCTTACCCGTCGAGCCTTTTAGCTTATTACAGTTGCCAACGCCATTAATGAACTATGTTTATGACGTTGCGGATAGCCAACAAGCCCCTATGGATTTTATTGCTATCTCTGCTCTCTGTGGTTTGGCTGCTGTGATTGGTAATGGCGTGCGGGTTGCCCCAAAACAACATGCCAATTGGAAAATTGTTCCTAATCTCTGGGGTGCCATTGTGGGGGAACCTTCGACCATGAAAACAGGTACCATGGACGCTGCTTTAGAACCTCTCTATGAATTTCAAGATGAATGGCATCAAGAGTGGGTAAAGAAGAAAAAACAGCAAGAAACAAAAGAGATTCTTAATGAATTAGATAAACGAGAAAAGAAAAAACAAGCCTATAAAGCACTCAAAGATCAAGATGAAGAACAAGCCCTTGCTCTTCTTTCACAAGCTCTTGAACACAAAGAAAGTGAGGAAGATGATAGTTCTATAAAACGACGTCTTATCGTCAATGATGTGACTGTCGAAAAGCTTGGGGAACTCTTAAAAGAACCCCCCCGTGGTCTCTTGTTGGTGCGTGATGAACTGGCTGGTTTTTTAGCCAATTTGGAAAGAAAGGAATATCAATCAGACCGTTCTTTCTATCTAACCGCTTTTAATGGCAATAAGTCTTACACCTATGACCGTATAGGACGTGGAACCATTCATATTCCCAATGCAACTCTCTCTATTATAGGGGGTATTCAACCTGCACGTATTATTCCCATTATTCAAGACATGCACCGTGGAATAAACGATGATGGTCTTATGCAACGGTTTCAAATGCTGATCTATCCCGATGAACGACAAGAACAGTTATGGGTTGATAGACCTCCCAATCAAAAGGCATGGGAAAGTTATCAAGGGGTTTTTCGTTCTCTTTATGATAAACCGTTTGGATCACCAAAATATCCGATAACCATACGCTTTTCTGCCGAAGCCCAAGAAATGTTTCGTGAATGGTGGGAAGATTTTCAGAAAAGAATAAAGAATGGTCATTTCTCTGCAAGTTTAAAAGCACATCTTTTGAAAATGAATCAAACCATACCAACCCTTGCGTTGATTTTTGAACTGGCTGATGGTGGGCGTTTTGAAATCAATAGAGATGCCCTTGAAAGAGCCTTGTATTGGGAAAAATATTTGTTAAGTCATGTCAAAAGGCTTTATGCGGCGGCGGATAGCTTAGCAACAGAGGGGGCAAAATTAATTGTCGAACGTTGTGATTGTTTACCCGATGTTTTTACAACAAGGGATATTTATAAACGTGATTGGAAATGTTTCAAAGATAATGAAGCCGTTAAGCAAGCTTTAGAGCTTTTATGCCGTTGTAACTATATACGTGAAATCTCTGGAGACAAGAGCTCACAAGGCGGTCGCCCTACCATACGCTATGAATGGAATCCCTTAGTGACAAGCCATAAAACATCACACTGAGGCAATTTGGAAATCTTATAGAACATTAACAATATAACAGTGAACTCTTCAAAGCACTCCCCATTATGAGTTTTGGGGGTGTTTTTTATACGTATTATTTTATTTTTTTAAACAAAAATAAAAGTTATTATATTTCAATAGGTTAATGTTTTAAAGAAACAACCTATATTAAATACAATCCGTAAATACAATCTATAATATACATTTAAAGGGGTTTTGTAGGGGTTTTGTAGGGGTTTTGGGGGTTTTAAGAACCTACAAAACCTATCAAAGTACTCATTCTGATATTTTAAAGCACATAGTACATTTATCTTGATTAATCCGTGAAATGAATAGCAAATTTTACTATTCTGCTGATCTTATTCTATGTCACGGGCTGTTGATAAGTCGCCTTTTAAACCCCCTTTTGAAAAAATTTATCCGTTTCTTCGCATTTTTCTGCATTTTTTTCACCATTTACTCAAAATGGATTTAATAAGCTTCATTTTGATTCTTTTGAAGAGAATTAATCAGTAGAATATTTGTCATGGAGTCTATTCTTTATGTCTCACCCTATTTATTCTGATAATAAACATGTCTCTTTACGCTCTCTCTTACAAGCCTATCGTGATCAAGCGATATCAGAGCAAGAAAAGCAAGCTGCTTTTGAAAAGTTTGTCATTGCCTATTTGACGCAAGACCCGCTTCAGAAGCTTATGAGTATATTGTCAATGGTAGACCCGCTCTTGAATGGGTTATGGGGCGTCAATGTGTAAAAACTGATAAAAAGAGTGGCATTGTGAATGATGCCAATCGTTATGCCGTTGAAACCATAGGCAACCCTGCCTACCCTCTAGAGTTGTTTCAAAGGGTTATTACCGTAAGTTTAGAAACCATGAAAATCGTAAAAAAACTACCAAAATTGGAAATTAGAGAAACTGAATAGACTTGGTATGCCACATAATGGGTATGTTAACCTTATAAGGGGTAAAAGGTCTTATACCTATAGGTTCTATACCCCCTTTATACATTGCTTACGTACAATCTTTAAAAGGATAATTTATCATGCGTTATTCTAAAAAGAAGAAACTTGCACTTTTAGATACTCTTATTTGGATTGCTTTAAGACTTTTAAGAAACCCACTCTTAAATAGAATTAGATTTTTTTACATTGCCGTTAAGAGGTTATACCGTAATCTAAAATGATAACTTTATCCTTTTCAAAAGCTTTGTTTAAAAAGAGTTATGTATATTCATTTTACTTATAGGTTTTGTCGGTTCTTAAAACCCCCAAAACCCCTACAAAACCCCTTTTTATATATATTATAGATTGTATTTACAGATTGTATTTAATATAGGTTGTTTATTTAAAACATTAACGCATTGAAATATAATGATTTTTATTTTTAATTAAAAAAATAAAATAATACGTATAAAAAGCACCCCCAAAACTCATAACCTAATGATCTTGATAGCATTTCTTATGAGTTATAAACCATCTTTTGAAAGGCTTTAAAGGATCACATGATTTTCATAAAGCACGTTGTAATCATTCTCTAAATCATAAGGTTATCATTCAAAAGAACTGATAAAATTCATAAAAAGGATTTTGATAACGTAATCAGTTTTTAATTTCATATGCTTTTCATAAGACACGTTTTAATGACTTACTAAAATGATCACTTTTGTCAGTTCAATTTACTGACACATAACTGACAAGTTTTATTCAACTCACATCATTGGTTATCTTTAAAGACTGTACTCTTGATATGAGCTATGTCTTAAAAACATTAACCTATTGAAAAATAATGTTTTTAATTTTTCTCATTAAACAAAATAATAGAGGGTCTAAAAAGAACTGACAAAACTGACACAACTGACAAAAGTCTATTAAAAGGGATTTTGCTAATCTCTATAATTATCAATCTCTCTTTAGATGTTTTCATAACAGTCTATAAATTACAATTATCATATATCCTATTTATCGTTTCTCTTATGAAAATGAAAAATGATGCCATGGCTATAAAGCATATAACAGCTATAGAAAATGCGTAAAAACAGCAGCTTCAAATAACTAAACTGTAAATGAACGCATTGATTATAAAGAGAGCACCTATAAGAGGCTATTAAATTTTAAATGTATTATAAACAAAATTCACAAAAAAAATTTAAATTCATTTAGTAAAAAAACTGATAGATTATAAAGATAAAAATACGCATTATGAGAGCCTTTTTAAATATTATAGATGTATAGATTCAAAACATAACGCAATCGTTTCATAAAGCCCATAATATAACTTTAAACGCATATAAATATAAAAGAAGCAATTCATAATCATAAGATATTATCAATACACAACGTATTTAAAAAATACAAAAAATATCAAAAAAAGATAAAATATTATTTGACAATAAATACGTATTTTGTTATATGAAGACGGTACGCTAATTTTTGTATTGTTATCCCCATTTCTTCTAAAAAAGCTACTTTTAGAACTTCACTAGAATGGGCGGGGTTATGCGTCATTTGTTTTCATTCCTTTCATCAATGGTAATCTTGATAATCAACAAGCTCCACATCTGTTCCGATAAAGCGAAAAATAACACGCCAATTTCCATTCATCTTAAAAAGTATATTACTCTTTATGCGCATTGGGAACGGCTTTTCTAGATCCTAGTAAGCTGAATATATAGCCTTGTCCGATTAGAACTCCAAAAATCGTAACAAAAACGCCTATGATTTGCATGATTTGAGGGATGAAGCCGAACAGGATTTGCACCAATAAGGCTGAAATAGGTACAAAATTGAAAAATATCGCCGTCTTACCCGGACCTCGGATCGCTATTCCAATATTCCAAAATAGGTAGGCTAAAACTGATCCTGCAACCCCCATCCAAAGGAGTGCGAATAAACTAGCGCCGGACATAGACATCGTTTCTTGAAGAGGGGATTCGAATAAAAAGGTTAGGACGCCAAGGGCGACGGTGCCAGAGAGCATCGTCCAGCTTGTTGTTTCAAGCGGGGTTGCGTTCTTGACAAATGACCGCGTGCCCACGGTATAGAACGCCCAACCAATGGAACCTAAAAGAATCATAATATCTCCTTTGGCAAAGGAAACATGGTTAGACAAAAATCTCCCATTTGTTATGACTAAATAGACCCCGAACATGCTAATGAGCATCCCTATAACCCTCTCACAGGTTGGGAAAGATTTATTCATGATAGCTTCAATAATATTAGCACTAATAGGGGTTGTCGCCATGATGAGGGAGGCTGTTATGGGATTTGACGTTTGCAAGCCAACAAATAAAGCGCCATTAAACCCTGCCACACCGATAATCCCTAGGAAAATATAAGAAATAAAATTTTGCGATAAAACATGCCACCGCAAGCCTTCTTTGAAAATCATAATTAAAAATATGGCGATTACGGCAATGAGAAACCGCTCAAAAGAAGCTGTCCATGGAGAAACAGTTGTTAAAGCTATCTTAGTGGCTTGGAAATTGGAACCCCAAAAAAAGGTTCCTACGAGGGTTAAGACAAGAGCTATTCTGGGCGTGATTTTCATTGGATAGATCCTTATACTTGATACCAAAGTGGAGCATCGAGACGTATAGAAGAAATTTGTGCGGTATTAGATGAGGAAAGAATAAAGTTGACCGCGGAAGCAATGTCATCTGGGTGAAGCATTTTAGCAAGATTCTCTGGAGGTATCTCTGGGAATCCTTTAAAATTGCGACGAAAATCCGTATTAACTTTATCAACTTGGATTGAACAAACACGAATATTTTGTGGCATTCCCCATAAGCGCAACCCACCAGTATAGCCCTCTACAGCAAATTTAGAAGAAGAATATGAAATTAAAGAAGGATTGTATTCTACACCCCATATGGATGAAATATTTATAATATCGGCGCGAATTTCCTTTTTTAGATAGGGTAAAGTAGCAGCTGTTATATAGAACATTCCTTTAATATTCACATCAAATGTTTCAGCACATTCTTGAGCATCAATTGTTTCTGGATCGCCACTATAACAAATGCCTGCTACATTAACTAAGACATCAAGACCACCAAATTCTGAGATAACCTTATGGACAGAAGAGTCAATGGCTTCTTTATCGCGGATATCAACAATCAATTTACATAAGCCTGCCGTATCGATGGAGGTTGGTAGTTCTATGTCAATGATGTCTGCACTTGCTACCTTATGACCATTTTTCAATAAGTTTAGAACAATTGCTTTACCGATGCCGCGAGCGCCTCCTGTGACTAAAATACGTTTCTGTTGTTGTGAGTAAATTCCGGTCGTGTTTTTTATCATTTCGTTTAGCATTTTCTATACCTGAAGTTGTAATCATTAATATTCAGCTAGTTTATTTTTAGCCATGCATTATGTATTACTGTATTATGTTTAATGTATTGAGTATTATTAATTTGTTTAAATAATAAGATAGCCTTAAAGTTTATTGTGATTAGGTTGAATAACTAAAGAACTGATATTTCATGTAAAGACGTCTCATTAAAAGGAAATACCTTTTTAGAGGAGAATACTAGAGTTTGTGATTCTTTAGGTAGATTTAAACAGCGCCAACCATGCTTGTGAGCATACACCTCAAGCAAAGGATCGCCAATAACAGCGACAGGATGACCTACAAGCTTCAGCATATGCTCATCGGAAATATCATCACCGTAGGCCCAGCAGTTCTTAAGGTCACCACCATGTTTTTCAATAAAATCCTGAATCGCAAGCGCTTTTCCAACGCCGATCGTTTGCGGAGGGACGAAACGGCCATTATATTTTTGCTCATCATGCAATAGTTTTGTGGCCAAGATGTAAGGTACACCTAGATGTTCTGCAATGGGGGCTAGAATTTCTATAAAAGAGCCGGATACTAAGACCGGCTCAATTTTTTGGCTATGATGGGATTTTAGTTCTGTTACTACTTCTTGGATTAAGAAAGTAGGATTAATCAACGCGCGCTTTGCCCAAGTTTCTGCACATCTTGTTACTTCTGCTACAGCACGTCCGGCAAAAAATTCATAAAAGCGACGGTTTATTACGCTGCGCGGACTCTGGTTATCATGGTGTGCACGTAAAATAGCAGTAGTATCTGCATATTCCTCTTGGTGAGCGTTGGTTGAAAAACCTAGCCAAGATTTATACCAGAAATCGTGGAAAGCGAGCATACTCTTGCTCCGAATAAGGGTGCCATCTACATCGAAGAATGCATACGCAAGGCTCATTATTAATTTCTCCCTTCAAAAAAAATTAAATACTTTATAATGTTGTTTGTTCTTTATAAGCATGGATATGATTTATTCGTAATATTAATCCTTTGTTGTGAATTCCCAGAAACCTGTTTTTTTGAGCTTTAGCTGCGCGTGGACATCCCCTCCTAAGCCATACCATCCGATCGCGCCGCCTCGATTCATTTGATAACTCATCCAAAGCAAGACGATATTTACTATTCGATTAGCAGAGGGATCGTTCACAGATGGAAACGGATTGGGTAATATTGCTTGATAAAAGGCATGCCCATCAGCATCTGCCAGTAGTATATTGGGAAGACCAAGTGGGCCGGGTCGTGTAGGTGCATGGGGATTCAGATCATGTTGCCGTAGTGCCATAATTGTGTAAAGACTGTTAGGAATTAACCCCAAAAATTCAAAACGAAAATGTCCTGTTCGTTGGTCGTTAGGGACGGAAACTTCCATGGATCCTTTCGCTTTACACCATTGTTCAAGGGTTATCGGCGCAGTAATCTTTCTACCATCTTGGTTTCGAGCGTCTGGTATTGGTACTTCATGGAAGCCATAGCTTGGCAGATAAATATTTTTCGCATTGGGGCATTGCGCTGGTGCAAATATTACTGGATAATTATTGCATGGTAATGGTAAGGGCAGAGTATGTAATACAAGAGAGGCATCACTACTAGAAAGAGGATCTGAAAGTTCTTTTATGATATCGTAGGGAGCATTCTTGCCGAATTCAGGAGTTACAGTAGAGGTTGATACCAAAGCTCTTCCCCACTCTGAGGTAAGTTCTCCATGGGAATTCATGCGATTGATTTGTCCAATAACAATAAAATTTCCCTTTTCATCCATTACTTCGCTCGGGGGATAAGTCGGTCCTTGTGTAGTCAAACTTAGTTCGTACATTATTGTTTTCATAGACAATGCCTCTACGCAAGATAAACATTTTCAAGGTTCTCAGCTTTCCGCGAGACAGAGTCCCTACCTGTTTGCTTGTTAAGAAATTTAATCGCTTGTTTGTGTTCATTCTTCTTTAGTTTTTCTGCATGATAAGCAGTAAACTGAAAGGAAAGAGTAGCGGCGCTCGTGTCGCCTTGGTTAACTGATATAGTTATATCGAAGTGAAGGCGAGATAATCTGGATATATCGCTAGAGTTAATTCGATAGTTAAAAACAACGTCAAGAGGGAATACAAACCCTGTAAAATTGGCAGCCAGGCTATTTAACACGAAGTAATACGGCTCCGTCCAGTTATCTCCGATAAAATATTCCTCAGTAACTGCTAAAAACATTTGACGAGCTGCTTCAATCAACACCATACCTTGTATATGTTGTCCAGTTTGATGATCATTCATTAGTTCTGACCGTTCATCCAATATTAAGTGAGATTCAAAATTATGCTCATCTAAACGTTTCGGGTGAGAGATAATCGCATTTCTGATGTAGTGCTTATGACTTTGCAGGCGGCTAACGCGAAGTGGACGCTGTAGTAGAGGAGAAATATCAATCCCGTGGGCTGCAAGTGGATATAGTCCTTGGTCATAAAGAGCTTGAGCTTGAACTTCTGTTAACCCTTGACCGCTAACAAGTTGACTATTACTAGGTAAATTGGCAAAGGAATTTGTACGTATCATCTCTAAAATTTCCCCAAAAGTCTTAACGTTTTCATGTATACTAAATTCATGAAATTTATTGCCAACTATAAAAATTTTCTTATTAGGTGTATTTTTCATTGTGCTCCCTGCCTCAAAATTATAACTAATTTTAACTCTCTTTTTATATCTATTTGATTTATTTGAAATAAAAACATACTCTTCATAAAATTATTATATGGCTTTAAAAATCGGTAACTACGTTATTGATCAAATATAAGCAAAAATTTACCAAAATAATTACATTACTTAAAACATACATGGCTTTTCGGTAATATTATAGAAGAGTAAGCGCTCATTTTTAGCAATCACTACCCTCCACTCAAACCAAAAGCTGCAGCTTAGTTTTACAGCTGTCGCCGTAGTTCGTTGTTAATTAATAAAGCGTTTGTAAATTTTTGTATAAAGTCCACCTTCTCCACCCGTGATAAAATTGTCTCCGGCCTTTTTAATTATCTCTTGATAGCGCGGAGAAGAAAAAAGGCTCTTATAGATCTCAGGATCAACAGAAAAACCGGAGAGAAACATAACACCCGGCTCTGTACTAATGATGGAATGATAAGCAATAAACTCTTCAACCTCAGATGCCTTGCGTACTACGTCAAAAATGGTTTTGTCTCGCCATTGGCGGTAGGAGGTAAAACGGCTTGGAGGAACCTCAATATGACGCAGCTGCAGATACGGTGTGCTAGGCAAAGACTGCTTGAGCACTTTTACCGATTCAACATAGGTCAAAAGTTGACGACGAAAGTCGTTCACAAGATCTTCTCCCAATAATTTTAATTCAAGCTCCCATATCCCCGGCAAGCTCTCAATCTGTTTTAATGAGGGCAAGGCTCTCAACTGCAGAACAGTCCTATTATCAAGAGATACAAACACCGTAGCCTGCTGCTCAGATTTTTCTGCTGTGATCTGCCTCCATTTCTTAGCTACTGTAAGAGTTTGGTTTTCTTTAGGATATATTTCTGTAATTAAAAGATACGGTGTAGACATTAAATTCTCCTTGAAATTAAGAAAAAAATTAAATTCGTAAGTATCACGCTTTTGATAATAATGATGTTGCTGGCAAATAAATTTCTCTATGTCTCCTTGCGTGAGGCAAAAACTTCTTTAGCAATTTCAACGACATTAATCGCTGCAGGAAAGCCTGCATAAGGAGCAATGTGAATTGCTAATTCAATCACCTGTTCGGGCGTGCCACCTACATTAAGCAGACCCTGTATATGCAGCTTCAGCTGTGGAATCGCAGTTCCTAACGTTCCTAACGCTGCCACCGTTATAATTTCCCGTTCAAAGAAGTTGAGGATAGGCCGTGTGTAGATATCACCAAACCCAAACTCAACAACAAAACGAGCTAAGTCTGGAGCAATGCTACCCAGTGTCTTAATAATCATTTGTCCATCGGAGCCATCAATATGTTCTAGTGCCTTCAGTCCAGATTCGTAGCGATCCTCGCATACTAATGGCGAGCCGCAACTAGATATGAAGTCTAGTTGCTTTTCATCAAAGACCTCTTTTGCAGCAAAAACACTATTTAAGGCTGCTGGAAACCCTGCATAAAGTGCCAACTGTATCATTACTTCAATCAGCTCAGCAGGACTACACCCAATATTAAGAGCACTGGTAAGGTGGAATTTGAGTTGCCGTCTTGCATTACCGAGAGTTGCAAAAATGGCAACGGTGGCAAGCTGCCGAATACGGCTTGTTAAGTGAGGTCGCTCATAAATTTCTCCATACACAAAAGAGATGATGAATTTTGCGAGATCAGGGGCAACATCGGCCATTTCTTCAAGAATTGAAGGGGTCTCGACCAATTCCATAGAGCGTAAACGCTCCACACCCAATTCATAAGCATTTTTCTTATAATTTACAAATGTTTGTTCTTGCATGTAATGGCCCCCTCCCCACGGAGCCTTAGTTGGATAAGGCTTTTACTTTCCTTAAAAACTAAACCTTCAATTAAAATGCAATACCTTATCTCCTCTTGCGGATTTGCATTGCATGAATCGTTATCGTGCTTTAATATCCTAGTCAATCATTTTTGTAAATTTATTTTATATTATTTTTCATTTTTTACATTATAGGCAATCCTTATAAAGCTATAGCAGATAGTAAGGGATTTTTCTATGGCATTAATATTACGTTGATGCAGCAGGCACGTAGCCTTTCCAGATGTTGTACTTAAGACTGAGCTAAAATTAGCAAATTAAACCCTTCTTATTCGTATTTGCGCAAGAGAACTGAGGTGTAACTTGTTGAGCGTAGAAACACCATGCATGATTATGTGCGCATTGAGCTATAGGACTTAGTTGTATTTAGTATTTTGCGGCTTGAATTTACCGAGGAAAGTGCGAAGCGTTAAATTTATAACAGATGCTACTGACTTACCTCTAATCTAGTAAAGTTCTATCATGACAAAGCCATTTGTTGGGGTGTACGGAAGAGCTTTGTTTTTAACTCAAGTTAGAGGTATGTAATAGCAGATGAGTGCAGTACTCCTTTGCTGCAAAGTCCTCCAATCGGTTTAGCTAAAAATATTATGCCGCAATTAGGTGCCCAATATAGCTTGATCATGTCTATAAATTTTGGTTTAATACCTTTAGCACTGGAGAACTTTAGTAAAATTAATGCTGTGTGCCTCTATCAAGTTGTAAAATATATTATGCTTTAAGATCTCGGTAAAAATTTTCATGAGAGCCAAGTGCTAACAAGGTCAAAGTAATCGTGTGATCTTCATAGCTGTAAGCAAGCAGCGTCAATTGCTTGGCCATTTTAAATTTATAGACAAAAACACCAGAAAGATCACCTGTTTTGGCTTGACCAATGGTGGGCGTTTTCATAATGACGCGAACAGCTTGGTCTAGATCTTGTTTTTGGTTGGCATGCAGTTTTTTGACAGTTTTTTTTAATGAATGGGTTTGTAAAACTTGCATAGATTCAGCCAAATTCGAATGCTGTTACATCGCCATCTGCATTTTCTTGTTGTCCAAGTAAGATTGCTTGAATAAATTGAAAGGAGAGATCTGGATTTTCTTCGGCTATTTTGCCCATACGCGACCAATATTCAATTTGCTTAGGAACCGAGCGGCTATAAACAGACGCGTAACGCTTAGCCTCATTAATGAGATCATCAGACAGTTTAACAGTTGTAGCCATGACTATACTCCTACCTTACAATAAGGTGGTAATATAGTTCAAAAGGTGTTAAAAAGCAACCTTTGAAACACAATAACCTTAGCAGATCTCTAACACAATTCCTTCTCTCACAGCCATCTTTCTTAATATCTGAAAGAAGAGAAAATAAAAGATAAATTTAGAACTAAATGATCGAGAATAAGCTCTAAAAAGGTTCGGGATAGGCAGAAAATAAGTTAAAAGAATCAACGGAATCAAAATTCCCGAACTTCTATATAATCTATTGATTTTATATAAATATAGCATTCCTATCCCCTCCGCCACAGCACTTTTGTCGTGCTATAAATTATTGATTCTATATGTCTTGTATGTAGCTTGTCAGCAGGTTTTGCAGAATTTGACAGCAGGTTTTGCAGCAATTCATTTTTAAAATTCACGTCTTTTTTAAAAAATTAAAGGGGTTTTCAAAGGGTCTTCAAAGACCTTTCAAAGATCATTTAAAGACCCTTTAAGGCAGCTTTTTCTCCTTTGCTAAAAGTCGCAATTTGAGATGATGAGCTCTTGAGCTGGAATTGGATTATTTGAACTGCATGTATAAGATATGGTGACCTCTTTTATCTTAAATGGGCTAAAGCTTTTGCGAATCTCCGGCACATCATTGAGTGACAGAAGAAACTTTCCCTTTAATTGTGCAAGCAGTGTGGACATCCTCTGATAATCCTCTCGCTTAAACAAATCCTTGCCATAGTAATCCTCAACACCCCAATAAGGCGGATCAAGGTAAAACAAGATGTTGGGACGATCATAGCGCCTAATAAACTCAAACCAATCTAAATGTTCAATGGTCACACCTGCTAAACGACGGTAAATAAGCTTTAAGGAGGCTTCAAGTTTGAGACTATTAAACCGTGCACCACGGTGTGGATCAACTCCAAACGTCTGTTTTGCCACTTTGCCACCAAAACTCAACCGCTGCAGATATAAAAACCGCAATGCCCGCTCTAAATCTGTCAGGGTCTTGGGATCTTGGGTGCGTAACCGTTCAAACGCCTCACGGCTACTCACCTGGAACTCCAACAGATCCATGAAAGGGTAATAATGGCGTTGCAACACCCGAAAAAAATTCACCACATCACCTGAACGATCATTGATCACTTCATATAAAGGAACTAATTTTCTCCTTAAAGATACAACGTATTGATTTATAATGATAATCTATCGTTATTCATATTGAATTAGACCCTCGAATAACGCAAGATTCTCTCATTTTAAATCTGCTTATCTTGAATCAATCAAAACCACACCTTTGCACGTCACAAGCGGGATGAGTGTGTGGATCAAATTTGTATAAGAAAGGATTTAAAAATGGCTCTTATGAACCGTCTTAATGCAAGATCTGTCGCAACATTGGGGGCTGGCAAATATAATGATGGTGCCGGCTTGTTACTTCATAAGCGTAAAGATGGAGGCGCTCAATGGCTTTATCGTTATACTATTCATGGACGCCGCCGTGAAATGGGTTTGGGTGCCTTGAGAGATGTCTCTTTAAAAAAAGCCCGTGAATTGGCAAACCAATGGCGTTCTGTTTTGCATGAGGGGCGTGACCCCATTAAAGAGCGCAATAAACAAAAGCGTGAGGCAATAAGCAATCTCCATTATTTAAAAGATATTGCCATGGATACTTTTGAAAGTCGTAAAGCTGAATTAAAAAATGATGGTAAAGATGGGCGTTGGTTTGCACCTTTACGCCTTCATATTCTCCCTAAATTAGGCTGTCTGCCCGTTTCTGAGATTACACAAACAGAGATACGCAATGTTATCTCTCCTATCTGGCATACAAAAGCTGGAGTTGCTCGTAGAGCTCTTATTCGTCTCAATATGTGTCTCAAACATGCGGCTGCATTAGGGGTGGATGTTGATTTACAAGCAGTAACAAAAGCACAAGCTCTCTTAGGAAAACAGCGCCATAAGGTTACGAATAGACCAGCTATGGATTGGAAAGATGTTCCTGCCTTTTATCAAACACTTTGTCAAACAACAACCTTAACACAATTGGCTTTGCGTTTGCTTATTCTGACAAGGGTCCGTACCAACTCTTTACGTCATATTCGTGAAGATCAAGTTGATGGCGATATATGGACTATTCCTGCTGAGAATATGAAAGGAAGGCGTGATGCTACAACAGAATTTCGCGTCCCTTTATCAACAGAAGCATTAGATATTTTAAAACAAGCGCGCCTTTTATCTCGCAATGATTTCTTTTTTTCTGCAACAGGTCGGGGTCCCCTTTCTGCACGCTGTATGGCTCAATACATGCAAAAAATTGGACTTGATGCCTGCCCGCATGGGTTTCGTTCTAGTTTACGCGATTGGCTTGCTGAAACAACCGATGCCCCCTATGAGGTCGCTGAAACTATTTTAAGTCATACGGTAGGCGGTAAAGTAGAGCGTGCCTATCGTCGTACTGACTATTTAGAACAGCGCCGTGTCTATATGGATAAATGGGCGGCTTATGTCACCGGTCAATCTTAAGATATGGGGTGAATAACCCCATTATCTGTGGATAACTTTCTCTCTCTTCTCTCTCATTCTTTCTC
>NZ_JBHIOY010000019.1:0-13928 GCF_042195785.1 Bartonella sp. AP58NXGY
CTTTTATAGCACTGGGGATGGTTGTACAACAGGTTCCAGCAAAAACACCCGCTGATACTCTTGTGATGGGTTGGAATCTCGATTCAATTAGTACATTTGATCCAGCGCAAATCAATGATCGTTATGGGAATGAAGTTCTTGTCAATGTTTGTGATAATTTAGTTGACCCCGCTAAAGATAATGCAGCTAAAGTTATTCCTTCTTTGGCCAAAAGCTGGGATGTTTTAAGTGATGATCAGAAAACGGTGATCACTTTTCATTTGCGTGATGGTTTGAAGTTCAACGATGGTCGTTCTGCTAATGCTTATGATCTTGTTTGGAGCATGAAGCGGGTTGTTAAATTGAAGATGGCTACTGCGGCGACATTTAATGAATATGGTATTACAGAACAAAATGTTGATGAGGCTTTTCAAGCACCGGATGAGAAAACGGTGGTGATGAAATTTGATAAACCTTATCCAGCAGAGCTTATCCTTAGCCATTTTGCCACTAGTCGTACTCTTGCCTTGTTGGATCGTGAGACAATTATGAAACATGAACAAGATGGTGATCTGGGAAATCGGTATTTGGCGAGCCATTCTGCCTGTGTTGGTCCTTATCAGATAAGTAGCTGGCGTCCTGGAGAAGCCATTTTGTTGCGTGCAAGCTCCAATTATTGGGGTGAGGCACCTAAATTGAATAAGATTTTAATTCGCCATGTTGCGGAGCCTGGAACGCAACGTTTATTGTTGCAAAAACACGATATCGATGTTGCACGTAATTTGTTGCCAGAGGATTTAGCAGATCTCCAAGCTACAACGGATATTAAAGTTGCAAGAGTATTAGAGCCGTCCGTAATCATATGGGGATTTAATGTGACGAATCCAATTTTTGCTAATGAAAAAGTGCGTTTGGCGATGCATTATCTTATTGACTATGAAGGACTCGGTAAGACGCTTCTTAAAGATGTTGGTGTTCCACGGGCAAGCTTTATTCCTCTTGGTAATCTTGGAGCTTTAGACGAAAAAGAAGGACAACCCTTTAAACTTGATCTGCAAAAAGCAAAGCAGCTGTTAACTGAGGCTGGTTACCCAGATGGTTTTGAGGCCAATATTTTTGCAGGGGCATCTCCTTATCCTTTTGCTTTGCCTATTGCTCAGTCTCTCCAAGATAATGCAAAAAAAGTGGGAGTGCGCTTTAAAATTGAACGTTTTGTGGGGACGCAATTATTTTCAAAACTCTCTGCACGTGCTTTTGATACGATTTTTTTCGGATGGAATAATGACTCTGCTGATCCTCATACAATGGCTTCTCGTCTTATTTACAATCCGGATAATCGGTTTGAGGCAAAAAATACCGCCTATCCTAGTTGGTGCCATGGGTATTTGGATGAAACGATGAATCAAAAGGTTCAGGATGCTTTATTTGAAAAAGATCCACAAAAACGGGCGCAAATGTATGCTGATTTGCAACGTGAATTTATGCAGAAAGGACCCTATGCTTTTATTTATCAGACGTATCACACGATAGCGATGACACCGGATGTCAAAAAATGGGTTTGGAATAGTGCTCCACGTATTTTTTATAGTGCAATTGAAAAATAAGTGGATTTTAATGCTGTAAAATACAACAAGAATGAAATCATGATAACTTCAGCGTTTTGTATGGGGGTAAAAATTTTGCAAAACGTTGAAGCTTATCGGTAACGCATTGATATGTTGTGTATAGAATGTAATTTCAAGATACGCTATTTAAAGAGCTCTTTTATCCTATTACGCCATAAAACACTGTTGTTTAGAGCGGTGATATAAAGCATGAAAAGCTTTACATATTAAGTGTTTTTAGATACCGTGATCAGTACAGGGCAGGGTTTGGGCTGTCGCGCCTATGCAGTGAACCGCATGAGTGGTCAGAAAGTGGAACTTGCCCCGTGAGAAGCTAGTCCGGTGGACTGGTAGAAATCTCCATCCTTTGAGATGTTGGGAGGAGGTTAATTTCATTAAAATTAAAAATGTGTTTGTGTGAATGTTAAGACTTAATATTTCAATTTCCGTGAATTGAAAAATGGCAAATTTATTTGATGAAAAAATAAGTACAACGAATGTTGCGGAATTTACTGTTTCCGAAATAGCAGGGGCTTTAAAGCGTGTTGTTGAGGAGAAGTTTGGTTATGTACGGGTACGTGGGGAGATATCAGGTTACCGTGGTGCTCATGCTTCAGGACATGCTTATTTTGCTTTAAAAGATGATAAGGCGCGGTTGGAAGCTGTTATTTGGCGTGGAGTGATGGAAAAGCTCAAATTTCCTCCTGAAGAAGGGATGGAAGTGGTAGCTGTTGGTAAACTTACGACGTATCCAGGATCATCAAAATATCAAATTGTCATTGAAGCTCTTGAACCAACAGGGGTTGGTGCTTTGATGACACTTCTTGAAAATCGTAAAAAAAAGTTTTTAGAAGAAGGCTTATTTGATGAAGCAAAGAAAAAAACTTTGCCTTATATGCCTCGAATTATAGGCGTTGTAACATCACCAACAGGTGCTGTTATTCGTGATATTATTCACCGTATATCCGATCGTTTTCCGTTGCATATTTTGGTTTGGCCTGTACGTGTTCAGGGGGAAACAAGTGGGAGGGAAGTCGCTGCTGCTGTTGAAGGTTTTAATGCGTTGCCTTTAGGAGGCGTTGTTCCTAAGCCTGATCTTCTTATTGTTGCGCGGGGAGGGGGAAGTTTAGAAGATTTGTGGGGATTTAATGACGAAGCCGTTGTTCGTGCTGTTTATAACTCTTCTCTTCCTGTTATTTCTGCTGTTGGGCATGAAACGGATTGGACCTTGATTGATTATGTGGCTGATTGGCGCGCTCCAACTCCCACAGCCGCAGCAGAGCGGGCTGTTCCTGTTAAGCTTGATCTCGAGGTGCTAGTGGCATCGCTTGGTGCACGTTTGCGCATGGGACTTGCGCGTTATTTTGATTTTTATCGACAAAAACTGCGTGCTACTCTACGCGCTCTTCCGACTGCCGATCAACTTTTTGCTCTACCACGGCGAGGTTTTGATGAAATTTCAAGTCGTTTGCAGCGTGCTCTTTGTGTAAGCTATGATAAAAAACGTTTTTCTTTTCATGCACTTGGTGTGCGTCTTTCACCGCGTTTACTTAATACTGAAAAAGCAGAACACAATACGAAGGAATATACTGCACGTCTTCAGCGTGCTTTTGTGCGCAATGTTGAAAAACAACGGGCTGGGTTAGAGGTAGCCTCTAGGCTTTTAAGAAGCACTTCGTATCAGAATATTTTGGAGCGCGGCTTTGTTTTGGCTTTGGGGAAAGAGAATAAGCCCATCAAACGGTTGGTGCAGTTTCCTGAAACGGGGCAAATAAATTTACGTTTTTTTGATGGTGATATCAGTGTTGCAACACAAGAGCCTGTTTCGGCTAAACGTTCAAAACACAAGCAAATAAAATCGTCTAGCGATGATCAAGGAACCCTCTTTTGAATACAACAACATATTGATTTATATTAGCTAATTTAGCACTATTCATATTGAATTAGAGCTCCGAATAACGTATGATTTTCTCATTGCAAATATGTGTATCTTGAATCAATCAAAACCACTTGCTTGCACATTACAAGTGGGGGCCCCATGAGGGAAAACTGTACAAGAAAGGACTAAAAATGGCTCTTATGAACCGTTTTAATGCAAGGTCTGTTGCAACATTGGGGGCTGGCAAATATAATGATGGTGCTGGCTTGCTTCTTCACAAACGTAAAGATGGGGGCGCTCAATGGTTTTATCGTTATACCATTCATGATCGACGCTGTGAAATGGGAGTGGGTGCTCTTTGAGAGATGTTTTTTTTAAACGAGCCCGTGAATGTGCAACTGGGTGGCGTTCTGTTTTACGGTGAGTGCTATGCTTGCGGAAGGTCTTCTTAAGGGAGTGGATGGAAAAATTCGTTGCGCATGGGCCGGAACTGATCCACTTTATTGTGCTTATCATGATAATGAATGGGGAAAGCCTGTTGTAGAGGATATTTGTTTGTTTGAAAAAATTTGTCTTGAAGGTTTCCAAGCTGGACTTTCTTGGTTGACAATTTTAAAAAAACGCTCTTCTTTTCGCATTGCATTTGATCATTTTGACTTTGAAAAAATTGCTCATTATGATGAGTTAAAGGTGCAAATGTTGATGCAGAACAAAGATATTGTTCGCCATCAAGGAAAAATTCGATCAGTACTTAATAATGCACTTAGAGCACAAGAAATTATAACAGAGTGGGGGAGCTTGACCCACTATTTTTGGTCTTTTCAGCCACCACAATCAGAACATTATGAAAAGATAGACTTTCAAACACTGTCGGCTCATCCCATAACACCTGCTTCTCTTCGTCTTTCTCAAGATTTAAAGAAACGTGGCTGGACATTTATTGGTCCAACGATTTGTTATGCTTTTATGCAGTCCGTAGGGATTGTCAATGATCATCTTGAAGGATGTTTTTGTCGATAAATTGGTAAAGTCGCGTTCGTGAAAGCAATGATCAATAGGCTAATAATTGAATT
Source organism: Bartonella sp. AP58NXGY (assembly GCF_042195785.1). Taxonomy (NCBI): domain Bacteria; kingdom Pseudomonadati; phylum Pseudomonadota; class Alphaproteobacteria; order Hyphomicrobiales; family Bartonellaceae; genus Bartonella; species Bartonella sp. AP58NXGY. The sequence continues at coordinate 4,536 of NZ_JBHIOY010000019.1, forward strand.
GTTTAATAAATGTACAGATTATGCACTCCACTGTATAAGATAATTGAAATATACAAACTTATACAAGATTGATGATTTTTTACGGTTGTTGGCAATCAAAACGACAAAGTGATAATTTTGAGGATGAAAAAACAGATGCAAAAAGAAGAGATATCCGAATTGTCATGTGTTTCGAGTAAGATAATGGTGATGTCTTGTCTGTTCAAAGATTAATTGTCGTAAGACCATTGTTGGATATGATGAATATTTGTTGTTTTCTCTTAAAACAGTGGGGATCAGGTCAGATTTATACAAGACCTTGATTTATAATGATAATTAACTGTTTTTGTATGTTGAATGAGAGATATGAATAATGTAAGATTCTCTCATTTCAAATCTGTTTATCTTGAAGCAATCAAAATCATTTGCTTGCACGTTACAAGCGGGGGGCATATGGATAAAAACTGTACAAAAAAGGACTAAAAATGGCTCTTAAGATGGTTCATAAGAGCCATTTTTATCTTCGTTAACTCCATAGACGTTATAATAAGTAATGAATATTTTATTCATGTTTGTTAATGAATGCAAAGTCATCTTTAGATGTGGTACTGTTGTTGCATTGTTATATTTTGCTTGGGTTGTATGATTGTTAGTTTATTTGTGTGATGGTCGCTTGCTCAATACTTGCCTAAGCAATATAAAACAAAATGCAGTTAGGAAAAATTGAAATTAAGTGACTCAAGCTGCTTGTGTTAGATTTTATTATCTGATAACTTTTTTCCATTAGAGAGTAATTTTGCTGTGTGTGAGTTCCAGTTTGGGGGGATGTTTAAGCTCAGACAGATTTATATCCACTAGGTTGCTGAGTTGTATCTCTGTATTTTGCTGTTTCAGGGGCGGTTTGATCTGTAGTAAAGATGCGTCGTATTTTGAAATTGAGTGTTTGAGGAGAATGACGGTTTTGAAAATTTGCATGTTTTAATACACCCTAAAGAAATAAAACAGTGAGTTTATAAATCTTTAAGCAATGATTTTTTTAAACTTACCGTTTTTTGGGGGGATTACAGGGCTTATCATTTTGATAATTTATTTGGGGGGTGACATAGCGTATTGTTGTGTGCAAAGAGATCATATGAAAAGTATATGATACTAGTTAGTAAAACATATATTGCATGTTCGCTATGGTTTGATTAAGATTCAAGTCAATGAATTTATAAAGTTGATGACTTTGTATAAGCAATTAGAATGTATTTGTTCAATTTTTATAATTATGAACTTGCCATTGAGCATCATTCATTGATAAAAAATAAAGGGGAAAGTTTATGAACTTAAAGAAAAAAATATTAAAGAATAGCAGCTCTCTTATTTCTGCTTTTATAGCACTGGGGATGGTTGCACAACAGGTTTCAGCAAAAACTCCCGCAGATACCCTTGTGATGGCTTGGAATATTGATGCAATTAGTACATTTGATCCCGCACAACTTAGTGATGTTTATGGAAGTGAAATTATTCACAATGTTTGTGATAACTTGATCGATACCGCAACGGATGATCCTGCTAAAATGGTTCCGGCATTAGCAACACATTGGGATGTTTCAGGGGATGATCACAGTACGGTGATTACTTTTCATTTGCGTGATGGTTTGAAGTTTAATGATGGGCGATCAGCCAATGCCAATGATCTTCTTTGGAGTATGAAGCGGATTGTTAAATTAAAGATGACCAATGCGACAATTTTTAATGAATATGGAATTACAGAGCAAAATGTTGATGATGCTTTAAAAGCCCCTGATGGAAAAACAGTGGTGATGAGATTTGATAAGCCTTATCCAGCAGAGCTTATCCTTAATAATATTGTTGCAAGTCCGGCAACAGTTTTGCTCGATCGTAAGACAATTATGAAACACGAAAAAGATGGTGATCTGGGAAATCAGTATTTGAAGAGTCATGTTTCTTGTGTTGGTCCTTATCAGTTAAGCAGTTGGCGCCCTAGAGAAGCTCTTTTGTTACGTGCAAGCTCCCACTACTGGGGACAAGCCCCGAAACTAAAGCAGATTCTCATTCGTCATGTTGTGGAGTCAGGTACACAACGTTTGTTGTTGCAAAAGCACGATATTGATGTTGCCCGTAATTTGGCTCCTGAAGATCTTGCAGATCTGCAAAAAACAACAGATATTAAAATCGAAAAAGTGTTAGATCCAACCATGATGTATTGGGGATTTAATACGACAAATCCCATTTTTGCTAAGGAAAAAGTACGCTTGGCGATGCGTTATCTTATCGACTATGAAGGTCTTGGCAAGAATCTTCTCAAAGGGATTGGTGTTCCACGGGCAAGTTTTATTCCTCTTGGTAACTTTGGGGCTCTGGATGAAAAAGAAGGACAACCCTTTAGATTTGATGTTGCAAAAGCCAAGCAGCTTTTAGCAGAGGCCGGTTATCCGAATGGATTTGAGGCAAATTTTCTTGTCTTAAATGCTCCTTATACTTTGTTACTTGCTCAGTCACTTCAAGATAGTGCTGCACAGGCAGGGGTGCGTCTTAAAATTGAACGTGTGGCAGGTACACAGTTGTTTTCAAAAGTGAATGCACGGGCTTTTGATACGGCTTTTATCGGATGGAATAACGATTCTGCGGACCCTCATACAATGGCTTCACGTCTTGTTTATAATCCTGATAATCGGTTTGAGGCAAAAAATACCGCCTATCCTAGTTGGAAGCATGGATATTTTGATGCCGAGATGAATCAAAAAGTTGAAGAGGCATTGTTTCAAAAAGATCCGCAAAAACGGGCGCAACTTTATGCTGATTTACAACGTGAACTTATGCAAAAAGGGCCTTATGCGTTTATTTATCAGCAATATAGTGCTATAGCGATGACAACTGATGTCAAAAAATGGGTTTGGAATAGTGCGCCGCGTATTTTTTATAATAAAATTGAAAAATAAGTGTGTCTTTAAATGTTGTCAAAGATAAACAGTGCTTAATCATAATTGCATGATGAGAATATTTTCTCACATAAAAGTCTTTCAGTTTTTTTAAGGATGAAATTGTGAGAAATGTTTATGCAATATATGATTGATGTCGTTTATAGGAAGGGGTGAATATGAGAAGTTATATTGGGGAGGTTCTTTGTTTATCTTTATAGATTCTCTGTATTCCGAATATAGATTGATGGATAAGAGAATTACTTTATAGATGCTTGGTTCGATTAAATGAAGTTGATGTTTGATGCCATGCTGTTTAAAAAAACAAAATCATAATCACTTTGTGTGAAAAGATACAAGAGTACAATAGGAAGAGATAAAATGGAAAAAAAAGAATGTTGAAAAAAATTTCTATTTTATTAAGCACACTCGTTTTCTTGAATGGGGCTGTAACATCAGCATTTAGTGCCTCATCTAAAGATATATTGGTGATGGCATGGAATATTGATTCAATTAGTAGTTTTGATCCAGCGCAAACTGTTGAGGTTGTGACGAGTGAATTATTGACGAATATTTGTAGCGCGTTAGTGCAATATGATGAGCATGATCCCACAAAAATTCGCCCTGCTATGGCACAGTCTTGGGACGTTTTAGATAATGGAAAAAGAATAGTTTTTCATCTTCGTGATGATTTGAAGTTTGATGATGGGAGGACGGCGACGGCGCAAGATCTGGTGTGGTCGATGCGGAGGATTATTAAATTAGGATTAAGCTATGCTCAATCTTTAATGGATTATGGGTTTACCAAAAAAAATGTTGAAACAAATATTCAGGCTCTTGATGATAAAACTTTACAATTAAAATTCGATAAATCCTATCCTATTCAACTTATATTGACTGTTATTGGACAATCTTATGCTTCTGCTTTGCTTGATCGGAAAACAATTGAAGCGCAGAGTCTTAACGGTGATATGGGGAATAAATATTTAGCAACACATTCTGCTTGTGTTGGGCCTTATAAATTGGTGAACTGGTCTCCAGCGGATAAAGTTGTGTTAGAGGCTACACAGCATTATTGGGGTGAAGTGCCTAAAATTAAGAAGATTGTTGTGCAGCATGTAGCGGATTCATCAAGTCAAAGACTTCTGTTGGAAAAAGGTGATGTGGATATTGTACGTGATCTTTCTTCAGAGGATATTTTAGATCTTGAAAAAAAGGGTGGTCGGATCAAAATTAGCCGTGTTTTGCGCCCGCAGATTATTTATCTATCGTTAAATAACAAAAATGCAATTTTAGCAAACGAAAAGGTTAGGTTGGCACTTCGTTATTTGGTTGATTATGAAGGTCTTGGAAAAACTGTTTTGAAGGGGATTGCTATTCCCCGAGCAACTTATATGTCCTTGGGTGTTCCAGGTGCTTTAGATGAAAAAGAAGGATTGCCTTTTAAGTTGGATTTGAAAAAAGCAAAACAGTTGATTACTGAGGCTGGCTATCCTAATGGTTTTAAAGCTAATCTTTTAGTTGGAAGCCTTAGTTATATGTCATCTGTTGCACAGTCTATTCAAGCCAATGCACGCAAAATTGGTGTTGAGCTGACAATTGAAAAAATGGCACAAAATCAATTGTTAAGTCGTGTACGGGGTGGAAATTATGATACTGCACTTATGGGGTGGGGGAGTGCTGATCCTGATGGACATCCTGCTTCATTAAATCATGTATTTAATCCTGATCCAACATTTACAAAAAAGCACAATATGTATTTGGCTTGGCGCGCTGGATATTATGATGAAAATATTAATAAAATGGTGATGCATGCTTTATTTGAGAAAGATCCCAATAAGCGTATTATGCAATATCGTACTTTACAGCATTATGTGCTAGAGCATGGTCCTATGGTTTATTTGTTTCAGACATATTATACCGTTGGTATAGGACCTGATGTCAAAAAATGGGTTTGGAATAGTTACAGACTTTACTACAATGAAGCAGAAAAATAAGCATGTTGTAGAGAAAGATGGTAGAACATGTTTAATAAGAGATTATTTCGTTATATGAAAAAAAGTATTCGCTTTATATTTTATCGCTACAGAGGGGATTTTTATAATGATTTTGCCACTTTCAGAGACTGAAAGAGCTGTATCAGAAAAGCAAAAAAAATTGTTTTTATGGAATTTTTTGTTCAAGGGATTTAAACTTCTTATTTCAGTTATTATCACATTGTTTGGGTTGGTGACGATTACTTTTTTTCTTGGTCATCTTCTTCCTCTAGATCCCGTTTTGTCTATTCTTGGTGATAATATCAGTCAGGAGGCTTATGATACAATGTATTATAAGCTGGGTCTTGATAAGCCGTTGATTGTCCAATATTGGAAGTATCTTCATAATGTATTTTTATTTGACTTTGGAGATGCTTTAACTTCTGGGCGTCCTGTTTTAACTGATATTATGCGCGTATTTCCTGCAACATTAGAGCTTGCAACCGTTGCTATTGTTATTGGCACATGTCTTGGGATTCCATTTGGTGTTTTTGCAGCAATGTATCGCGATTCATTTATTGATTATGTTGTCCGTGTTTTTACACTTGTAAGTTATTCTACCCCGACATTTTGGCTTGGTTTAATGGCGTTGTTAATATTTTACGCCAAGCTTGGCTGGGTTGGTGGTCCAGGACGTATTGATTTTCTTTATGAATATTCTTTTGAACCTAAAACAGGATTTTTTCTTTGGGATACAGCGAGCCAAGGACAATGGGAGGCTTTTGGTAATGTCTTTAGTCACATTATTATGCCTGCTTTGATCTTAGCATTCGGTGCTATGGCTTATATTAGCCGTATGACTCGTGGGTTTATGATTGAGCAACTCAATCAGGAATATATTATTACTGCCCGTGTAAAGGGGTTATCTTGGGCGCGAACGGTTTGGGGGCATGCCTTTAGGAATGCTGCTGTTCAGGTTATTACCGTTGTGGCGCTATCTTATGCTTTTTTATTAGAAGGGGCTGTTTTGACAGAGACAGTTTTTGCTTGGCCTGGTTTTGGACATTACTTGACAAATGCTCTTTTAGCCGGAGATATGAATGCAGTTGTAGGATGTACTTTACTTGTAGGATTTATCTTTGTCGCCATTAATTTATTTTCTGATTTGCTTTATCGCATTTTTGATCCAAGGACACGTTGAATATGACAGTAAGTAATCATCATAAATCGCAATCATCATCTTCTTTGAAAAATTGGTTAAATGACCCTATTCCACGGTCCATAATTCAAGCGAACATACAAAGAATTTATCACGCATTGGTTAAGTTTTTTCATAACTTTTCGGCTGTATTCGGTTTGCTTATTATTTGTATTATTATCATATGTGCATTTTTTGCTCCTTGGATTGCTACCCATGATTTTCTTAGCAATGATCTGGGGCATCGGTTGCAGCCACCTTCTATGGAGCATTATTTTGGGACGGATGAATTAGGACGTGACATTTTTAGTCGTCTTGTTTTTGGTTCCCGTATTACTCTTTATGTTGTTTTTCTCACAACAATTATTGTAGGTCCAATAGGGCTTATCGTTGGAACTGTATCTGGTTATATGGGAGGATGGGTTGATACTGTGCTCATGCGTATTGTCGATATTTTTCTTGCTTTTCCAGGTTTGATTTTAGCTCTTGCATTTTCAGCCGCATTGGGCCCTGGGATCGAAAATGCCTCTATTGCAATTTCAATTGCAGCATGGCCGCCAATCGCACGTTTAGCACGTGCTGAAACTTTAATGATACGTTCTTCTGCTTATGTTTCTGTTGTTCGCTTGCAGGGGGCTTCTGCTTGGCAGATTATTTTGTTTCATATTGCACCTATGTGTATTCCTTCAGTAATTGTACGATTAACTTTAGATATGTCTGGAATTATTTTAACAGCTGCTGGTCTTGGATTTTTGGGGTTGGGAGCCCAACTTCCAAGTCCTGAATGGGGGGCGATGCTTTCCTCAGGGCGGGAGTTTATGATGACAAATTGGTGGTTAGCAGCAATACCAGGCTGTGCAATATTATTTGCAAGTCTTGCTTTCAACCTTTTAGGTGATGGTCTTCGAGATGTATTGGATCCACGCAATGGGTAATAAATTATTAGAAGTAGAAGATTTACGTATTTCTTTTCCTACAGCGCGCGGCATTTCAGAAGTTGTACGCGGTGTTAGTTTTTCTGTCGGCAAAGAAAAAATTGGAATTGTTGGTGAATCCGGATCTGGAAAATCGATGACTGGGCGCGCAATACTAAGGTTGAGTCCAAAATCAGCAATTGTTAAAGCTAAAAAAATGCGCTTCGATGATGTTGATTTATTGACTGCAAGTGAACCTCAGATGCGAAAAATCCGAGGTAAGCGTATTTCAATGATTTTACAGGACCCCAAATATTCACTTAATCCTTTAATACGGATTGGCGAGCAGATTATGGAGGCTTACCGTATTCATTACCGCGTTTCAAAAGGAGAAGCGCGGGAGCAGACTATATCTATGTTAGAATCTGTTCATATTCGTGATCCTGAACATGTGATGCGATTATTTCCTCATGAAATATCAGGGGGAATGGGGCAGCGTGTGATGATTGCGATGATGCTTATTCCAAAACCTGATTTAATTATTGCCGATGAGCCAACATCTGCGCTTGATATTACAGTAAGACGACAAGTTTTATCCGTATTAGATGAACTGGTAACAAAGTCCGGAACGGGACTTATTTTCATTAGTCATGATTTGAATATGATTGCTGATTTTTGTGATCGTATTTTGGTAATGTATGCAGGCCGCGTGTTAGAAGAGTTGCCAGCTTCTGATTTGTCTCATGCTTGTCATCCTTATACCAAGGCTTTGCTCGCGAGTTTGCCACGGCTTGATAATCCTGTTGATGTTTTGGCTGTTCCTGAGCGTGATCCTGATTGGTTGTGTAATCCTACGATTGTTAATGGTGTTGAGGAGGTTCCCCATGACAAATTGTGAGAATATTATTGATGTTTCTAATTTATCTGTAACTTTTGGTCATAGGCATAAAGCAGTAACAGTTGTTAAAAATGTTAATTTTCATATTAAGCGTGGTGAAGCTTATGGTTTAATTGGTGAATCTGGATGTGGAAAATCAACTATTTTGAATACATTGGTAGGGCTTATTCACGATTATAGCGGAGAGTTCCTTTTTGCTGGACAAGAAGTCGAAAAAAAACGAAGTAAAGATTTTTTACGCTGTATTCAAATGGTTTTTCAAGATCCTTATGCTTCGCTTCATCCAAGAAAAATGGTTCATAAGGTTCTTTCTGAATCTCTTAAAATCCATGGTATGGATAATCAAAAGGAGCGGGTAGAGGATGCTTTAGATTCTGTTGGTTTAGATTCTTCATTTCTTTATCGTTATCCTCATGAGTTGTCTGGGGGGCAGCGTCAGCGTATTGCTCTTGCACGTGCTTTAATTATTGAGCCAGAGGTTTTGTTGCTTGATGAGCCAACATCTGCATTGGATGTGTCGGTACAGGCTGAAATTTTAAACCTGTTGAAATCGTTGCGAGAAAGAAAAAAACTTACTTATTTGATGGTATCCCATGATCTTGCTGTTGTTGCACATATTTGTGAACGTGTTGGGATTATGCATAAAGGGATTATTCTTGAAGAGCTTAGCAATGATGAATTGCGTAATCTACATGCGCAACATGATTATACAAAGGAGTTCTTTGAAGCAAGTATAGAGCCTATTGTCCATAGAGAGCAAAGAGTATGATCGATTTTCCAAAATAGAAAATACATTTTTCTATTTTGGGTTTTGAGAAGTATTTAGTATCTTGGTTGTAATAGAGAGTTTTTGTATTTTTTATAGTATGAAATCTTATCGATATAATTTATTGAGAGAAATTTTAGCTCTCATATTTTTCACTTTATCAGGCATACAACATCATGAGTCATATAGATGATTCATAACACGCATTGTGTATTTGTTGTACAGTTTGTTGATTATAAATTTATGTTTAGAAGTTTTCATTGTAGAAGAGCATTAAGCTTGTAAAAAATAATAGGTGATTAATAATGCTATGTGTTCTAGGAAAATTTATTCTTTAGAGTATAGTTTAATTTTTATTGTTTTTGATTTGTTTATTTTTTTACAGTGTTAGCTCTTATTTATCAAAAAATGCTAAGTTTTATTCTTTAAAAGAGAAAAGCTATTATAAAAAATTTTCAATGGTACACGAGAATGATTCAACTATTTTGTTGTTTTTTCTTTTTAAGAAGAGGTTTTTTGAAAGCAAAACAGATTTTATAAATAGAAAAGGCAGTATACTATACTGCCTTTTTTGTTAATGCATAGAAAAGAAATACGCTGTTTTGACAGTTTTGTTTTAAAACTGATAGCGTACGCCACCTGAAAAGCTTGCACCACTTATACCAGTTTTCTGAAGCTTTTGTTGATAACTTACATCACCATGAAGGGAGAAATTGTGAGACAGTTGCGCATTGA
>NZ_JBHIOY010000020.1:0-12683 GCF_042195785.1 Bartonella sp. AP58NXGY
ATAATGATCTTGATTATTACAGTGATGAGAAGGGCATTGATGTTGAAAACGGTCGTCGGATGGTCACGCTTGTTGAAGGACATTATAAACAAAAATACAATAAAGTCAATAGTTTGTTTGTAATTATTTTATATGAATCCACTCAAGAATCCACACTTTTATACGTGATTCATTTGACTATTTTTTATATAAGATTGCCATGCATGAATAGATCCAAAAAAGCTAATCATAAAGAAGTTTAAGAAGAAAAAACAACTTCAAAATGTCCTTCAAGCGTTTTAACTTCTTTCGGATTAACAATAATCTTTATATCGTTTCCCAATTTTGCCAAACACTCAAGCATTTTCATTTCACTAATTCCTCGAAATTCTCCACTTAAGAGTTTAGACAGTTTTGGTTGAGTCATTTTCAAAAGTTGACTAGCCTGTTTTTGTGTTAAGTTCTTTTCTTTCAGAATTTGACTAATCTTATGAGCAAGTTGCGCTTTGATAAGCATTTCTCTGGAATCTGAAAAGCCAAGATCCGCATAAACATTGGAACTACCGTGAAAAACATTGATCATTTTAATTCCCTTCTAATTGTTCTGCTAACTTGAGACGTTCTTTAATCAGATTAATGTCTGGTTTTGCTGTTGCAATGCCACGGGTCGATTTTTTCTGAAAACAATGCAACACATAAAGAGATTTTTTATATTGTATCGTATAAACAGCGCGATAAGTTCCTTGAATATCGCGTTCAATAATTTCTAGAACATTGGCAGATCCGAACCCCTTGAGAACCTTAACATTTTCTCCTCTATCTCCTATCTGAGCAAGATAAAGAGCATAACCAATCCTTTGTTGAATAAGATCAGGAAGACTTTTTATATCTTTGAGTGAAGAACCAAGCCATATGATACGTTTTATTTTACTCATGATTATTAATATACCCATATGGGTATATTTTCAAGTGGTTATTCTAATTTTGTGATTTTTTAATAACTATTATTAATAAAATTGACTTGATAAAAATGGTAACAAAAAACCATAATTGTTTATTTGTTTTATGAAAAGCTGCTTTGTAAAAACCAACGCTTCCAAATGTAAAAAGAACGTTTTTTACAGATATTTATTGAATATGCATTTGCTTTTGATTGGATTGTTAAAGCTACCGAGCGTTTTGATTTGTTTGATACGTTTTCATATCTCTAATAGAGCGCTTGCAATATGATACGTTTTGTATATATGCATTCATTACTCCATTGTGGTTGATTCATTTTAATCATTAGAATAGACATTTGAAAGCCGCGTCATATTAATTGGCACGGCTTTTTTTTATTTTACTCTCTCTTTTATGATATGTTTATAGCAATGCATTTTATATGCGTTTATAACCATAAAGAATGCACGCCCCATGCGTGTTTTTATTCTGTTTTATCAGTTATATTGACAACATTATCCCTTTCATAAACCTCACAATTTTTTGGAACCAACCTTACTTTGCTTTTTTTATTGATTTTTGCATTGCCATAAGCACGCCCCCAGATCGTTGCACAATATGAGATTTTTGCATTGCCATAAACAGAGCCATAAATCTCACAAGAGCCACTCACACAAGCATTCCCATAAACCTTGCCATAAATTTTTGCACGACCATTAATAACAGCATAATTATAAATTTTTGCATGGCTATAAATACAAGCCAAGCCAGAAACCTTGGCATGACCATAAACGCGTGCATAACTAAAAACCGTAGCATCATAAGAAACATGCGCATGGTCATAAATATGAGCATCAGCAAGAACGCGGGCACTACCATTCACATGAGCATTACCATAAATATTGCCATAAACATGAGCATTGCCATAGACAAAAGCATGGTCATAAACTTTAGCATATTGAGAGATAAAAGCTTTTCCATAGACCTCAGCATTGCCATAAACTTGACCACAGACTTGAGAAAAATGGCGTATTTTTGCATTTTCATACACTCTTGCATGACCATAGACACAAGCCTCATCATACACCCAGCAATTACCATCATGGGATAGGTTAACTTCCTTTTCAATAAAGCCGCCTAAAGACCCCGCCTTTACATCATCAAAATCTTTTAAAGCTTTAATGCGATAAAGGTTTATAATATTTCGAGTAAGAGCATGTTTGATTTTTTTGATTTCACTGGTTAATTCGTATTTTTTGCACATAGAGATACCCTCACAATTTAATGTGATAAACATTTGATAAAATTTGAAATGGAAAAATTGGGTTGGAAAGCAGGCGCCCCCGCCGCGCCCGCGCGTCTTTACGCAGCGTTATTTTCAATAATCTTTACAACGGTATCGTTTTCATAAATTTCACAATCTTCAGGAATTCCATATGCATAATAAAAGTTTTGTTTGACATATGAATAACCATCTCTTTTTAACCTTGCATTGCCATGTACCAAACCTCTAATGGTGTGATAACCAGTCACTTTTGCATTCCCATAAACAGAACCATAGACCTTAACATACCCACCCACGCTAGCATTGCCATAAACCTTGCCATAAATTTTTGAAGAGCTACTTACAACAGCATGATCATAAACCTCAGCTTTGCTATAAATGCGTGCACTTCCTGTTAATTTTGCATTCCCATAAACCCTTGCATATTGATAAACCCACACCTTATCAGAAAGATGCGCATTATCATAAACATGAGCTCCAAAATACACGCGGGTTTTATCATATACATGCGCATTGCCATAAACAAAACCACCAATGGCAGCATTGCCATATACCCTTGCATTTTCATAAACACGACCAGATTTTACAACACAAGCATTATCATAAACCCAGCAATTGCCATCATGAGAAAGGTTATCTTCCTTTTCAATAAAGCCCCCCAAGGCACCAGCCTTAACATCAGCAAAGTCTTTTAATGCTTTAATGCGATAAAGGGTATGATTATTAATTACACGCGTTTCATTTGTGAGTGCAAACTTCTTTTGCATGAGCACAATTCCTTTATAGAGATTTAAATTTTTAAAATGAAATATTTAGAAGGAGGGCGCCCCCGCCGCGCCCGCGCGTGTCATTTACGCAGCATCACTTTCATATTCGCTGTCATTATCATCGTCATAATACCCTTCAAAATCAGCATAATACTCATGACGATAATAATCATCTTCGCTACCAAACTCAGGATATGCATCATCACAGATATCTTCATTAGCTGTTAAAGAGGCATTGCTATGAATATATGAAGAACCAGAGATAAGAGCATCACAAATAACGGCATCATCAAAAACACGTGATTCATCACAAATGTAAGCAGAGCCACTTATTTTTGCATTGCCTCCGACATGAGCATCATCACAAATGACAGCATTATCGGAAATATGAGCGTGATCAGTGACACGGGCGTTATCATAAATTTGTGCATTGCCTTCAATTACAACGGCGTTGTTAGCATGCGCATTGCCTGAAAGTTTTGCATTGTCCTTTAATGTCATACCTTCAAAAATAGCATTCCCATAAATTTGCGCATTACCATAGACATCAACAAAAAAGCTTTTTACTTTAGCATTTCCAAAGACGCGTGCATTTTGAAAGACCCGAGCTTTATTATACACCCAGCAATTACCTTCATGAGAGAGATTATCTTCACTTTCAATATAGCCACCGAGGTCACCTTTTTTCACATCATCAAAATCTCTTAAGGCTCTAATTCGAGTTAAGAAATGACCATCGATATATTCACAATCATCAATAAATTCGTATTTTTTTGCAGGCTCTTGTTGATTAGCAAGCGCGGTTTCATTTGAAATAGAAGAGATAACGGGGGAGGTGTTTGAATTTGTCATTTTAAATTCTTTCTAATCATAAAAGGTTTCTATTGACCCCCTAATGGGCGTCGGGCGCTAGAAACACGGTGATTAGTCCGCTGTATGCTTTCCCCTTGAAAGGGTATTGTATGGCATAACCACACCCGACAAAATTCTCATATACTAACAAAAGCATAAAAGAAAGTCAGTATTTTAAAGGCATGGGAGAGGCTGTTTCGTAACCTATCCGCTAATCACTAAGTGTTTCTATCACTTGATTATTTATATAACAAAATACGTATTTATTGTCAAACAATATTTTATCTTTTTTGTATTTTTTTTAATACGTTGTGTATTGATAATATCTTATGCTTATTAATTGCTTCTTTTATATTTATGTGCTTTTAAAGCTATATTATAGGTTTTATGAAACGATTGCGTTATTTTCTGAATCTATACATTTATAATATTTAGAAACGCTCTCATAATGCGTATTTTAAACTTTATAACCTATCAATTTTTTCACTAAATGGCTTTTAAGATTTCTGTTAATTTCTTTTAATAACACATTTTAGACTTAACAGCCTTTATAGGGACTGTCTTTATAACAAATGCTTTCATTTGCATTTTTGCTTTCTCTATAGCTGTTATGTTCTTTATAGCCATGGCATCATTTTTCAGTTTCATAAGAGAAATGATAAATAGGATATATGATAATTGTGATTTATAGACCATTATGAAAACACTTATGAAAACATCTCAATAGAAACTGATCATTATAGAGATGAGCAAAATCCCTTTTAATAAACTTTTGTCAGTCTTGTCAGTTCTTTTTAGAACCTATATCATTTTTTTTAAATGATAGAAAATTAAAATCATTATATTTCAATAAGTTAAGTTTTATGATTTTTTCAAAATACAACTTATTAAAACAGCCATAACAAATAAATACAACTGTAAATATATATTTGTCAGTTTATGTCAGTACATTGAATCGACAAAAGTGATCATTTAGTGAATGATTAAAACATGTCTTATGAGAGTATGTGATCTTTTAAAGCCTTTCAAAAGAAAGGGATTATAATCATAATAAATGCTATCAAGACCATTATGGTTATGAGTTTTGGAGGTGCTTTTTACGCCCCCCTTTACATATTTTTCAATAAAAAATAAAAGTCATTATATTTCAATATGTTATTTTTTATCAATTTTTCAAAAAAACAACCTATATCAAAATACAACCTGTAAATTCAACTAATGCTCTATGTTTTGTAGTTTTTTTTTTGGGGGGGGGGTAGAAACATTCAAAACCTATAAGTAATATAAGAAAATGAATATACATAACCCTCTTTAAATAAAGCTTCTGATAACAATAAAGCTATCATTTTAGATTACGGTTTAATCTTTTAAAGGCAATGTAAATAAGAGTATCTAAAAGTGCAAGTTTCTTCTTTTTAAATAACGCATGATAAATTATCCTTTTAAAGATTGTATGTCAGCAATTTATAAAAGGGATATAAGAACCTATAGGTATAAAACCTTATACCCCTTATGAGTTTATCATACCCATTATGTGAGCATGCTTTATAAGTTATTCAGTTTCTCTTATTTCCAATTTTGGTAGTTTTTTTACGATTTTCATTGTTTCTAAACTTACGGTAATAACCTTTTGAAATAACTCTAGAGGGTAGGCAGGGTTGCCAACGGTTTCAACAGCATAGCGATTAGCATCATTAACAATGCCACTCTTTTTATCAATCTTTACACATTGACGCCCCATAACCCATTCAAGAGCAGGCTTGCCATTAACGATATACGCATAAGCTTCAAGAGGGATATCTGTCATGATGATATTGCTATTATAAATAACAGTGGTTTTATCCTTTTCTTTACTATCCTTAATTTTTGCGAATTTCATTTCAGTTACATAATAAAACTTTTCTGGATTAGAGATCTCTGTAACTTTTGGATTACCCTTTTTAAAGGTCACTGGATACGGCTCTACAGTTTCATAGTTTACGTGCAAATGACCCAGTTCACGCCCTGCTGTTACAAACTTCCAAAAATCATCAGCACTCTTTACACAAGGGATACGAGGCAATTCTTTGCATAAATTATCAGCATAACGGGCGCGATAATCTTCCGAATGCAAAAGACCGTAAACATAATAGAATAGATCATCTTTTGTTATGGTTTCATTAGGATAAGCTGCTTTAAAATGTGCTAATCCCGCATCTGTAATGGCATCACGGCGTTGTAAATCAGCATTGTTGCTTTTTTCTATAGAATTCGTAAATAAATGTGACTGGTTATTATCTTTAGATTTTAAGGAGGTAATATCTTCATAAAAGTATCTTGGAAAGCATTGACCTGTATCTATTGCGTGAAGGTTAGGTAAATCCTTACTCATCAAAACAGAAAATCCACTTCTTGCTCCTACGCCTGTAACTTGTATTACCTTATTTTTTACCGCTTTCCCTATAGAGAATTGTAAAACTCTCTCATTAAAAATGCGATTGTAATAAAGCCACTGTTGTGTAAAAGGGCGATAGAGGCTTTGAATAAGGTATTTATCTTCAAATTCGAAAATCTTTCCACTAATTAATTGTTGTTTAAGAGAACGACTCCAACTGATTTTTTTAGCATCTGAATTTACAAAATTATCTACAATTTTTGTACGTGTTTTACAGTCAGTGTGATAAATATCATTAAAACGTTTCACTTCACTATTATAAAAATTAATCATATTACGCATATTTTTAGCTAAAGCTTCACGGCTTGAGTTATATGCCCACGCATCACGGCTAGTTGAGATACCACAAGAAAACGTTTTAAAGAGCTTTTTATTATGTCCTTTCTTATCTCCTAAAGCTAGGAATGTTTCGAAACTCTCATCACGTTGATGTATCCAATCACCATGCTTATCTGGTGCAATTACTTGCCAGCCCTTTTTATCCGTAATGCCACCAACACTACCAAAACATTCCAGAGCTGTAAGTTTTTCTTTTATCGTACGATTATTACCAATATCATGATAGTAAATTTTACAAGGTCCAATAGCATTGGGATTTTTGATAAACAAGGTTACAGCAATACCAGTCATACTTCCATTGCCGAAAACATTTTCACCTTCTTGAGCAACTCCATTGCTTAACATATTTTTGCGAAGATCTCCTCGTAAATTGAGTACGTAAATACTGCTAAATTCTTTGGCTAAAGATTTTCGTAAACCATCCATTGTAGACTTTTCTATGTAACCAGAACCAGAAACAAAACCGATTACTCCAGCATTATCAATACGATCACTAGCCCAGCGAATGGCACGAATATAATTATCATATAGATTTCGTATAAGATTTGCATTTGACTGAGCGGCATAAGTTTCACGAATGCGGTCATCTAATATCGGATAAGGTGTATTCTTTGCATTATCATTAGCACTTTTTTGACCTGTTGAATAAGGAGGATTTCCAAAGATAACTTCAATATTCATCTTCTTTTGATGTTCTAAATATTCACTGTTTTCTTTAAACAATTCCTGTAGTAAGTTCTTCTCTTCAAGCATCCGAAACGTATCGGTTAAGCCAATATGTTTAAAAGGAATATACTCTCCTTTCATAAGACTATGATACGTCGATTCAATGTTAATCGCTGCTATGTAATAGGCTAAGAGAACAATCTCATTGGCATGGATATCATGACGGAATTTGTATTCCATATCCTCTGGTTTGATCAGTTTAGATTGTAACAGCCGCGTGATAAAAGTACCCGTTCCGGTGAAAGGATCAAGGATAGAGACACCCCGTGATCCCAAGCTTTTTCCAAACTCTTGCTCTAAAACATCATTAACGGAATGAATGATAAAATCAACAACCTCAACGGGCGTGTAAACAATTCCAAGCTTATCCGTGGTTTTCTTAAATGCCTTGGCAAAAAAACTTTCATAAAGCTTGATAATAAGATTCTGTTTTGCATGAGTTTCTGTAATCCCTGCTGTACAGAACATGACACTTTTGTAAAATTGATCAAGATCTTTCGTTTTCTCTTCGATATTTGTTTTATCCAGTTCCGTTAAGATCTTATCCATGGCTTGCGAAATGGCATTGTTCTGTACAAATTCATTACCGTAAAATAAAGCTTCAAACACGGGACGCGTGACAAGATGTTGCGCTAACATCTCAATCGCTTCCTCTTGCTTGATTTCACTGTTGACGTTGTTCTTTAATTCCTTATGGAATGCATCAAAGGCGTGAAAGGCTTCACTCTTTTCATCGGAAATCATATCTTTAAGATGATTGATATGGTTTTGAGCAATCTCAGCAACATTGTTCGCCCAAATGCCCCAATAATCCGTGATTTTAAAACTATCCAGAAAAATGGCTTTGACAAAATCAAAAAATTCAGAACGGGGGAATAAGTCTCCTTGTCCTCCAGATACCGATTGAGATTTGCTTTCTGCTGTTCCAATGACACGTCCAGAACTTTCTGTTTTGGATGGTATCGAGATCTCATCAACCGTTGTGGTAAGCTCTTTTAATTCATTGGCACGCTTAATCTCTATAATCTCAATCGTATGGCTGCTATCTTGTCCTAAAGACATCTGATTAATTGTCCGAGCAAGCCTTTCATCATGAGAATGTAAAGCATGCAAAACTTGCCAAACAACACGGTATCTCTTATTGTTTTTTAAAGCCTTTTTGGCTTCTAAGTGTGAAGGAATGATAATAGGTAAAATGATATAGCCCGTTTTTTTATTTGGAGCACGGCGCATCACACGCCCTACCGCCTGTATCACATCCACTTGGCTATTACGCGGGTGTAAAAACATGATGGCATCAAGAGCAGGGACATCAATCCCTTCTGAAAGACACCGAACATTGCTTAAGATCCGACAAACATTTTGACCCGCATCTTCTTTAAGCCAATCCAATTCCTCATTGCGTTTTTTGACGCTTTGCGTTCCGTCAATATGTCTTACTTCACAGTTTAGAAAGGGAACGGTTTGAAGGAAATCATCAATATGAGATTTGATAATTTTATTGAAAAGCTTTGTTATATATTGAGAGGTGTTGATATCTTTGCAAAAAGCTAAAGCACATTGCATGGGCTCTGTATCATCATCATCAACAGCGGCTTGCTTATCTATTTTGGTAAGGGCTCTATAACAGCCAATAATTTTTGCCGCATCATCTAAATCAATTTCACGGTTTTCATTGGCAATAATCTCCTGTATGGCTGGTGTGATATAGGTTTCATTAATACCCAAGACCACAATCTTGTAAGGAGTTAACAGTTCATTATCGACAGCTTCCGCGAAGGTATAATGATGAAGTTGTTTTCCAAAAAGGGTTTCATCATCCATAGATGCCAAAACAGCATTAATCTCATCCGCCCGCCTTTTAGCAGTGTCACTAAAGATTTTAGGCGTTGCTGTCATATACAGACGTTTTTTGCCTCGAATGATGCTGTTATCGTGAACCTTGATAAATTCGGATTCATTGTCTTCACTTCCCAATGAAGCCCCTGTCGTTCTATGCGCTTCATCACAGATGATCAGATCAAATTCGGGTAAATCATACTTTTTTTGTGCATCCGAAATCACTTGGATAGAATGATAGGTTGAAAAGACCACCGTCATTGCATCTGTTAGGTTTTCACGCGCTTCTTTGGCAAGGGCTTGAGCATCCGTGGTAGCAGGGAGAACAAGATCTGATGTTTCCATGCCTATAATATCATCTTGATTTTTACGACGCTTACCTACTTTCGTATCCGAACACACAGCAAAAGAACGCAACGGGATTTGTGCATCGGCTGTCCATTCACGGATTGTTTGTGAGACTAAAGCCAGAGAAGGCACCAGAAACAAAACACGCTTGCCTTTCCCAGCAAGGGTTTCTGCTATCTTCAAACTGGTGAAAGTTTTGCCCGTTCCACATGCCATAATCAGCTTGCCACGGTCTGCTTCTTGTAAACCTTCACAGACTTTCTTGATGGCTTCTTCTTGATGGGGACGAGGCTCTTTTGTTGATTTCAGAACAACTTCTTTTTTCGTTGCAAATATTTGCCAATCTATCCGACTGTTTTCCATATGACGAAGGTCAATGCGATAAACGGGTATCGCTTGTCCTTTAATCATGGCATTCACATTGTCACTTAATTCCACTTCTGTGCTGTCAACGAGAAGTCGATATTTAAAGATGTCTTTTCCAGATGCCGCGATAAAGCTATCAATATCCTTTTTACTGATCTGATGGTCTGCTTGATAAAACTTACATTGAATAGCCACATAGCCCTCTTGATTGCGAAGCTTGGCAACCAGATCAATGCCGATATCATTTTTATTCCAACCTTCACGCTCTTTAGCCCATTCATAATAGCTCTCAACTTTTTCATATCGCCCATAGTGGAGAGGGTCATACATAAGATATTTTGTCACAAAATCTTCAAACACTTTCCCTCGTAGAGTATTTGAAGTTGTCTGTTCACGATAGGATTGTAAAAGGGAGCGTAAAGTGAATTGTTCATTATCAGACTTAATAGATTGCAGCATATTGTAATAAAAATCCCTTGCCTTATGAGATGATTAATAATCATCAAAAGAATCAAAATGAATTTAATTAAATGCATTTAAAGCAAATAACGATAAAAAAGGGAAAAAACTGCTAAAAAAAGCCGATATTTTTTTCAAAAGGGGTCTTTAAGGCTGCTTATCAACAGCCCATGACATGGAATAAGATCAGCAAAGTAGTGAAATTTGCTATTCATTTCACGGGTTAATCAAGATAAATGTACTATGGGCTTTAATATATCAGAATGAGTATTTTGATAAGTTTATAGATAGGTTTTGAAGGTGTTTAAAACCCTCAAAATACCTTCAAAACTCCTTTAAATATATATCATAGATTGTATTTACGTGTTGTGTTTAATATAGGTTGTTTGTTTAAAATATTAACCTATTGAAATATAATGACTTTTATTTTTCGATTGAAAAAAATATATAAAGGGGGGTAAAAGGAACCCTCAAAATACTCAAAACCCCTAAAACTCATAGATTAGGCGTCTTTTGAAGGTTCACTCTATGAATGCAAGGGGATATGGTTGAGCAAACTTATCCTTTATATTTATGGGGATATTGATGTATTAACCATTGACGGGCTAAACAGTTTTGTTTAGAGGTTTTCTCATATAAATGTGGGGGAGAGATCTTCAGCAATTCAAATAAAGCGTTTTTTGTAAAATAAAGCAGTTTTGGGTGTCACTTTTTTGGTTACAGAGGCATGTGCTTTTGTTAAAAGCGTCATAGGGCAGTGGCTGTTTTGAGTGGACTTGTTAGAGGTTCCATGAAGTTCTTTTAAAGAGTGCTTCATGAATAATGCAAAGCGGGGGCAATCTGTATTGTTATTGATATTTTTACGCCAAAGTTCTCTTTTGAGAATTTTTCGTGCCATTTTTGTTTTCTTTGGCTTGTTTACAGGTGTAAATGTTTATGCGCGCTCCTCAGCTATTTTTCATTCCCCAACAGATAATTTTTCTCGCCAACAATCTGAGAAGCAGCAATTAGAAAGAATTGAGAATTTACGGTCTTTAACGCCTAAAAGGATCAAGACGCCTTCAGAGCAAAATCCAGAAATGCTTTTGGGTGGGAAGCAATGTTTTCCAATTCATGCTGTTGTTGTTGAGGGAGTGCATCATGTCAAAAAGCGCTTTATATCAGCCGTAACAGAGCCTTATGTTGGAAGATGTATTGGTCTTTTTGATATCCAGCTTTTAATCAAGAAGTTAACCAAAGTTTATTTGGATCAAGGCTATGTAACGGCGCGTTTTTACATTCCTGATCAAGATATTAAAAACAGCAAGACGCTCAAATTTGTTGTCATTGAGGGCAAGCTTTCAGAGATTTACTATAATGGTTCACCGACGTCTCGTTATAATAATGTTGTATGGAGTGCTTTTCCTGGGCTTCAAGGTCATGTTCTGAACATGCGCGATATTGAACAGGGGCTTGATCAGATCAATCGTTTGAGTTCAGCGCACGCTCAAAGCGAACTTCTTCCAGGGCGTGAAGAAGGCAGCACCATTGTCAATATTAACAATCATCCCGATAAAACGTTCAAGGTTACTGTTTCTCATGACAATATGGGACAATCTTCCACGGGTTATGCGCGTTATAGTGCGGGCTTGAGGGTAGAAAATATTTTAGGGATGAATGATGCGTGGGATTTTAACTATCAACGCAGTGAGCCCGATTATTGGGGTGGGAGCAAGCAAGAAGGACATAGCAATAACATTTCAGCGAGTGTGAGTATTCCATATGGTTATTGGACCTTTGGATTGAATGGCACTGTTTATAATTACCAAAGCATAATCCCTGGCAATTTTACCGATATTGAGACGACGGGGGATTCCAGTGAGTTGCACGCCAGTACAAGCAGGGTTCTTTACCGTGATAGTGTTTCCCTTACAACTTTGAATTTAGGTCTTTCTTATAAAAGAACCAACAATTACCTTCTTGGCAATAAGATTGAAGTGGGCAGCCGTCAATATAGCGTCGCCAATTTTGGCATTTCGCATTCGCGCCAGATGTTGGGGGGGACTTGGACCTTTGATGTGAGTTATTTGCAAGGTCTTCCCTTGTTTCATTCAGTAAAGAAACATGCGCCAGGAGCAGGGGATGCGGAGCCACAATTTGCCAAATTTACCGGTACGCTTAGTGTCATGACGCCTTTTAAGATAGGGGGCTTGGACTTTATACTGAGCAATCTTTTGAGTGGTCAATATTCACCGCATAATTTATTGGGAGCTGAACAGATTTCGTTGGGGGGTGCTTCCAATGTTCGTGGCACGCGTGAGAGTTTGCTTTTTGGCAATAACGGTTTTTTTAGCCGGAATGATTTGTTGCT
>NZ_JBHIOY010000021.1:0-12205 GCF_042195785.1 Bartonella sp. AP58NXGY
CTCTTTCAAGCAAAGAGTCAATATCATTTTTTATTTTTTTCAAAATAAAATATTGTAAACAACAACGGCTATTTCAACTCATAACAGAAAAAAACTAACATCTAAAAATAAATCTCGAAAACTAAAGTTTCTTGCTGAATTATTACGAACACCTGTAAAGATAAACAAACGCAAAGCCAGATATGTTATGTTTTGTGTTTTACAAAGCGCTTGATAAAAGGCAGTGACATCTTTCCAATCCATTGCCAGTCTATTAATGGTTTTATGACGTTGTTTTCCTAAGAGCGCGCGTGCTTTTGTTGTTGCTTGTAAATCAACATCTAAACCTAGTGCAGCAGCATGTTTGAGACAAAGATTAAGACGGTTCAGTGCTTTCTCTGCTGTTCCAACTTTTGTATGCAAGATAGGAACAAGCGTGTTGCGTATCTCTGTTTGTGTAATCTCTGAAACGAGCAGACAGCCTAATTTAGGGAGAATGTAAAGCCGCAAGGGAGAAAACCAATTTCCATTTTTACCATCACCTTTTAATTCTGCTTTACGATTTTCAAAAATCTCTAAAGCAATGTCTTTGTCTTTTAAATAATGGAGATTGTAAATAATGGAGATTGCTTATTGCTTCACGCTTTTGTTTATTGCGTTCTTTAATAGGATCGCGACCCTCACGTAATACAGAGCGCCACCCAGTTGCCAATTCACGGGCTTGTTTTAAAAAGACATCTCTCAAAGAGTACCCAATCCTATTTCACGACGGCGTCCGTGAAGGGTATAATGGTAAATCCATTGAGCACCACCATCTTTACGCTTATGAAGAAGCAAGCCGGCACCATCACACACTTTGCCAGCTCGTGGGTATTGCGATAGCCCTTGGCACTTAAGACGATTCATAAGAGCCATTTTTAGTTCTTTCTTATACAATTTTTACCCACACACAAGCCCCGCTTGTGACGTGCAAGCGAATGGTTTTGGTTGATTCAGGATAAGCAGGTTTGAAATGAGAGAATCTTACGATATTCGGGACTCTCACTCAACATACAAAACAATGAATTAATCAGTATATTGTATGTTCACGGCGGCTTCCAGATCCCAAAATCTCCCTTCTCTCACAACAGTTACAACTCTTCTTACATATCACGACGCGTATCATGTTAAAGGGTCTATTCTATAATCACCATTGCATAAACGGCCTACACGCTTTATGCTTTCCCTTAAGAGCAAAAGGAAGATGTCAATGTCATCTAAACTGACGCGTAACCAAACATTGGTTTTAAACACTTTAAAAAATGCAAAAGGGCCTTTAAGTGCTTATGCGATTCTCAATCACTTACGCGAAGAAGGTTTTCGCGCACCTCTCCAAGTTTATCGTGCGTTAGAAAAACTCGTACAGTTAAAGTGTATCCATCGTCTTGAAAGTGTAAATGCCTTTATGGTCTGTTTACACCCTGAAAACTGTCAACATGAACTTACAACCTTTATAATTTGCGAAAACTGTGGCACAGTCAACGAAATACAAAATCAAACGATTGTATCAAGTTTAAAGAAGATGGTTCAAGCTGTTGACTTTCAAGCACACAAAAGCACCCTCGAAGTACGAGGTCTTTGTAAAAAATGCGCAATAAAATAAGATCTCTAACTTGAAAATAAGATCTCTAACTTGCAAGTTTATATATTTAGCATTATGTACCAGAGGTCGCCTTATTGTTTGAAAAGCTCTTATCGCTCTTGCATATATATCACCCTACCCTGTAGTGATAGGCTTATTATACTCGTTGGAACATAAATATTGGAAGTATAAATCATGTCCATATCTGAGACAATTTTTTCAACAAAAAATCTCGATAAAACGAAACAAAAAAAAGTAATCAAAGCTCTTCTTATCGTCTTTGCGCTTTTTGTACTTTGGTTTAGCTATAAATGGATAACGCAATGGCGTTATATGCTGTCCACTGAAGATGCCTATGTGCAAGGAGATATAGCCGCTATTGCGACTAAATTAAATGGATATATTGAAAAAATTGCCATTAAAGCCAACCAAGTTGTAAAAAAAGACGATGTTTTATTTTACCTAGACAATGGTGATTATCAAATAGCCTTGGATCAAACAGAAGCGCATCTTGACACACAGAAAAAAACACTTCTACGCATTGATGCACAAATCACAGCCGCTCATAGTGCTTTAGATGATGCAAAAGCGCAAAAAGCAGCCGCTTCAGCCATAGCAACCAATGCACAACTCACCTTAAAACGTGTAACAGAACTGAAAGCCAATCGTTATGCCCCTCAATCTGATGTTGATGATGCCAAATCAGCTTATGAACAAGCTATCGCAAATGTTAACCGTGCGGATGCACAAATCGCTGCAGCACGCGCCAATATCCAAGTGCTAGAAGCACAACGAAGTGAAACAGAAAGCCAAACAAAAAGTTTAGAACTTTCGCGTGAAAAAGCACAACGTGATCTTGATTCAACCATTATACGCGCGCCATTTGATGGAATCATAGGAAATTTAACAGCAAAAACGGGAGATTTTGTTGTAAATGGCCAACGTCTTGCAGCGTTAGTCCCCATACATGCACTTTATATTGAAGCAAACTATAAAGAAACACAGTTGCAAGATATTCATGCGGGACAAAAGGCTTATATTTCTGTTGATGCCTTCAAAAAGGAGGTCTTTACAGGAACAGTGCTTTCTATTTCACCGGCAACAGGTGCTGTTTTTTCTCTTCTTCCTCCACAAAACGCTACCGGTAACTTTACAAAGATTGTCCAACGCATTCCCGTACGTATTTCTATTCCAGAAGAAGTCTTAAAGACCGGACATATCCGAGCAGGAATGAGTGTTTCAGTAGAAGTTGATACACGTACAAAACCACAAGATAAAAGTCTCTTATAATAACAAGCAAATAATAACAAGCAAATGACCTCATTATTATGACATCTTCAATACCAAAGCCCATACAGTCTCAAGAGCGCATAGAAATCCGTAGCATTGTGATTTTCATAGTTATGGCCTTTGGCATGTTCATGGCCATTTTGGATATACAAATAGTTGCCTCCTCTTTAGCCGAAGTTCAAGCTGGTCTTTCTGCGAGCTCTGAAGAAATTTCATGGGTTCAAACCTCCTATCTCATCGCTGAAGTCATCATGTTGCCCCTTTCAGGATTCTTAGGACGATTGCTTTCAACACGTGTTTTCTTCACCATATCAGCGATCGGGTTTACGATTACTTCTATTCTTTGTGCAACAGCAACATCTATTGGAGAGATGATTATCTACCGTGCATTGCAAGGTTTTATTGGTGGAGGAATTATCCCAAGCGTTTTCGTCGCCTCTTATGTTCTTTTTCCTCCTTCCAAACGCCCAATTGTTACCCCTATTGTTGGACTAGTCGCAACATTAGCCCCCACTATTGGTCCAACGGTCGGAGGTTATCTCTGTCATATCTTATCATGGCACTGGCTTTTTCTCATTAATGTGCCTTTTGGGATTATTATTTCAATTCTCGCTTGGAAATTGATTGATTTTGATAAAGCAGATCCATCTCTCATGGCTAAATTTGACTGGTTGGGGCTCATTTCTATGGCTGTTTTTCTAGGAACTTTAGAGTATGTACTAGAAGAAGGCGCACGTCATGATTGGCTGAATGATGAGCTGGTTCGGAATTTATTTATTATCATGATTCTTGCTGCAACCTTATTCTTCTGGCGCGCTTTTACAGCAAAAGAACCCATTGTAGATCTCTCTACTTTTTCTAATTTTAATTTTTCAGCTGCATCCATTTTTTCCTTTTCTTTGGGAATAGGTCTTTATGGACTCACGTACCTTTATCCTGTCTATTTAAGCCAAATCCGCCATTATGATGCCCTGATGATTGGAGAAACATTGTTTCTTTCAGGATTCGTCATGTTATTAACTGCTCCCCTTGCAGGATTCCTTTCAGCACGAATGGATGCACGTTTAATGATGGCAATAGGACTTTTTGGTTTTGCAATAGGCACTTGGATGGCTAGCGCTATCACAGATAAGTGGGATTTTTGGCAGCTTTTTTGGCCGCAAGTTTTCCGTGGTGCTTCTGTAATGTTATGTATGGTTCCTATCAATAATATTGCCTTGGGAACACTTCCACCAGAACGAATGCAAAATGCTTCTGGACTCTTTAATCTCACACGGAATCTAGGTGGTGCTGTAGGGCTTGCCATTATCAGCACTCTCATGACAAAACGCACGGACTTCCATTATGAACGAATAGCCGAAACACTTAACCACGCAAACAGACAAGCAACTGAAATGCTTTCAAAGCTTATTTTATTATTCAAAACAGAAACCTTTGATTCCTACACTCTTGCTCTTTCTCAATTGTTTAATATAGTACGCATACAAGCAATGATTATGGCTTTTAGTGATATTTTCTTTATCATAACCATTATCTTTGGTGTTTTGACATTTATGACCATGTTTCTCAAAAAAATACCATCCCTCATGGATTCACCACCAAGACACTAAGATTCATTAAAATTGAAGAATATTTTTGATCTTTATCACTTTCCTCGATTTTTTCATTTTATCTCTTCTCAAGAGACAATATAAATTAACATGTGATTCTAAATGATTCTTCTGATAAAAATTCTTTTCAATGCGAGCTCTTTACGCACTTTTAAAATAACTTCTCGCATATAAAAATTGTTTTAGGTGATAATAAACAAAGAGCTTACCTAACATGCTCCACACTATAAAGATAAAGCAGCTGTTTCTATAAGATTTTTGATTTATCACTATAGGGCAAAAAACATTAAAAGAATATGTGTGCTTATCATTAAATCTCTCCTCTATCCGTCAATCCCGCTTTACGCTACTCCCCTCACAAAAACGATCCTGTACGATTCTTTATGCTTCATTCTTGTAGACGCCTTACGAGAATATTCACATCACCCTTCCCTTTTCCTTTCTCCCCCATGGGAAACCTCCTTTTTGAGGTCATTTATAAAAGAGATTCTTGTGATTTTTTCTCATGTATCCATTTTCCTTACAATGTACAGGATAACGTTTTGTTGTTTCTGAATGCAAAAAATTGAAATGAGAAAATCATCCTCTACTCGACACTCTCATGCCAATTGCAAAACAAGTTGTCTTGATAGCAAAAAAGTAATGGAGAGTTTTTTCAAAAAAGCAGCTTTTAAACATGTAATTTTATTTTTTACGCCCTTTTAAAGAAGCTAATACTTACAGTTTTGATTCTACTGCCGCGTATTTTTCTTTCTTAAAGCCTCTTCTCTTTCGATAGGCACTAAAATTGTATAAAATTTCTTAAAATATCTCTCTTTTTGAATAAAATTGATCAATGAATGATCCCCTTCTATGCCCTAATCTTACCATGGTGGCTCCACAACTGTTAATGACAGAAATTCCCTCACATCTTCAATAGTAAACGTCTAGACACTTGTTTAACCTCTCAAAAACGCACATTCGTCGCTATTGAATCCACCTCCAAATACTTTAGAAAGGCTTCTAAGATTCTCTTCCCGATAGGCAAATAATCATTTCTGATGTGAAAAATTCAGTGGTATAAACGAAAAGCTCTCGTAGTCATGACATTGATTTATAATCATAATTTATGATGTTATCTATTATAATGAGCAATCTGAATATTGTGAGAGTTTCCTATTCAAAACCTGTTCATGATGAATCAATCAAAACCATTCCTTTGCGCACAAAAAGCAGAGAGATAAAAACGGTTTTAAAAAGAGTAAAATACCGAATCGTTTCAATGCAAGATTGACCAACGATATTGAGAACTGAAAAATTGTATGATGATGCCGGCTTTAAAAGAATACAAAACCACTCAAAAATCTGTTTCCTTTAATCGTGTAAAATATGACGCTATTTCAAAAAAATGCGCTTTTAATATATTCCTAGTCACTTAACTGAAATTATTAAAAATAAGAAACCCGTCACATAAAGAAAAGGCTTTATAACACAATTGCAATGCAACGACCCCCAAAATTTGTACCGCATCAACATTTTGATACTAATCAAAACAGTATGCCCACCTCAATGCCAGCACTGTTGCAAACGCAATAAATACAGTCTTCAAGCCACTTTATGATGCTGAAAACGACTTGTAACGGCTCGTGCTCCACTAGGAGCCAAAGTGCCATAACACCCAGCAAGATAGTTTGGTATCAGTTCCAACGCTTGAAACCGATGTTTTTCGTAAGGACCAGGCATTGCCAAATTTTCTGTTAAGCGATTTGAAAAGCCAAAACGTTGATAAAATTCAAAATCCCCTACCAATAAAATAGCGCCATATCCCAATTTTTTTGCTGTTTCAATTGCATGGCGGACTAAAATTGATCCTATTCCCATACCAGCACATTCAGCGGCAACAGCCAAAGGTCCCAAGAGTAAAGCATGTTGTGTTTCATTTTTTTCTTTAAAAAAAGAAACATGCCAAAGACGTACACTTCCCACAAGCTCTCCCAGAGCATTTTTAACCACAAAAGAAAGCCCTTGAGCAGCTAGCCGACCACGCCGTAAAGTCTCTGATGATTTACGTTTACGTCCATACCCCATCGTTGAATCAAGCAAAATTTCTCGATAAGGCTTATCGGTTTCTTGCTCCAATAAAAGTGTAAAATATGCCCCATCTTTTGTTTGGAAATTCATCATGTTCATCTCAATGACCGCCCTCTTATAGCGCCATGACGAGCATAGCAAAAAGTCTAAAAAAACTATAGTTAAAAGGAAACCTCAGATCACATATGATCGTAAAGGCTCAAAACCATTAAAAGCAACCGATGCGTAAGTTGTTGTATAAGCACCCGTTCCATGAATCAATATTTCATCTCCTATTGTTAGAGATAGAGGAAGCGGATAAGGTGTTTTTTCATAGAGAACATCTGCCGAATCGCATGTTGGTCCAGCCAAAATACAAGGCTCCATCACCTTATCATCATGAGGTGTCTCAATAGGATAACGAATGGCTTCATCCATAGTCTCAGCAAGACCATTAAATTTTCCAATATCAAGATAAACCCATCGTACATTATCATTATCAGCTTTTTTAGATATTAGAACAACTTCTGTACGAATAACACCAGCATTGCCAACCATCGCACGTCCTGGCTCAATAATCGTCTCAGGGATACGATTACCAAAATGCTTTTTCAATGAATCAAAAACTGCTGTACCATAAGCTTGTTCTGTAGGGACATCTTTCAAATAACGGGTTGGAAAACCGCCTCCCATATTCACCAATTTCAGTGAAATGCCTTCTTGTTCCAAACGCTTAAAAACTGTAGAAGCATCCGATAAAGCACGATCCCACGCACTCAGATCAACCTGCTGAGACCCAACATGAAAAGAAACACCATAAGCTTGCAAACCTAATTGGTGTGCCCGTCTTAGCACATCAACCGCCATAGCAGGGACACAACCGAATTTGCGTGACAATGGCCACTCTGCACCTTTTCCATCGGTAAGAACACGGCAAAAAACACGCACTCCTGGAGCAACACGCGCAATTTTTTCCACTTCTTCAACACAATCAACTGCATAAAGTGAAACACCCAATGCATATGCTCGTGCAATATCACGCTCTTTTTTAATCGTATTCCCAAAAGAAATACGCTCTGACGTTGCTCCTGCTTTTAAAGCCATTTCAATTTCTGCAACAGAAGCCGCATCAAAAGAAGATCCTAAAGAACTCAGCAAACGCAAGATTTCAGGAGCTGGATTTGCCTTTATTGCGTAAAAAATACGAGACTGCGGCAGAGCTTTTTCAAAATTTAAATAGTTGTCACGAACAACATCAAGGTCAACAATTAAGCATGGACCTTCAGAACGATGTGTTGCAAGAAAATCGCGAATACGTTGCGTTGCCATCTGCAATTCTCCTTGAGGGAAAGCTCCCCCACTCTATGCTTGGACAGCCAAAGCTGCCAAAAGCTAAAGGACAAAAAACACACAACAACTATCCCCATTCTGATTACAAAAAATCAGAAATTAGCATTGCATGCAGCGAAAGAACAGCGCGAAGCCGCGTTATTCTATTTTATCTGCCTTTTTGATTGGAGTTGAGAAAACCACTTCCGCACTGAAGGCAATGAGGTGTGCCTCTATAGTTATCCCAGTATTTAAAAACTGGAAGACACCAGAAAGGCCCGCACCGTCGTTGCTTCAAGATGTCCTCATTCTTGCAATTGGCTGTAAGAATGACTGGAGCGGTTAGTTCCAGGTACCGTACCGGTTAATCTCACCATTTGAGAACCAGCGGACACCCACAGGCACGTGCGACTTTGGGCAAGGCATCCTATAAAACGAATCCTTTCTCATTTCAATCATTTTTTTAATTTTAAACATTTTTTAATTTTAAAAGATAAAATGATGCGAAAAAACAACACTCTCCCCAGACAAAACCATCCATCTGCTTTCATGGGATCCCCCCTTACACCATCCGTGCAACATCAAGCACTATCTTGCGTTTAAAGCCCCTCGTTTCTTTACCCTATTCTATCTCCTAATATCCGCAGCAGAAAATAACGCAAAATAAATTACTCAAGACATTAATTTATAATGATAATTTATTATTGTACCCTTAAACAAAAATCCCATTATAAAATCCTCTTATTTCAACCCTCTTACAATGAATCAATTAAAATCATTCTTTTGCGCATCACAAATAAAAAACAATTGAAAAAAAGAGTACCTTTTATATATCCTCTCAAATGCAAAGATGACCAACATTGAAGATTGAGGATAGTAACGACTAAAGCACTATAGTCTTTAAAGACAACGTGTCCTTCCCCCAACAAAACACCATTATCTTTCTCATTTACATCCTAAAAAACATTCCTACTTCCACATTCATTTCACAGCATCGCTTAAGCAAAATATCATGAAGAAATCCCCGTATAATATAGCTTGTATGATATAGATCAACTACATATCACCCTCTTTATACTTATGAAATTAAAAACAAACGCTCCCATTCTATCTGCCAACTCCCAATATTGCAGAAACTCCTACATTGAAATGTTTCATAACACCTTATCTAAAATGATTTTTGTCCACACGTTGCTCCCATTTGCGACGTACAAGTGAATGAATTTTACGCGATTCGTTCTCATCTAATCTGAAAGCAACAAAGTTCAAAATATTGAACTCTTTTATTCAAATGAAAATAAATTATCATTATAAATTAATGTATTATATTAAATTCTGAAATCATAAACTCCTATTATCATTTTATTTTTCCACCTAGCATCTGCTTTTTCATCTCCTCTTATTAATCACATCTTATTCATACGCTTTTCTCTTAAACTACAATCTCCCTCCTCTGCGCTGTTGGTGAACAGCTTTTCTATTTTAAAATGAAAAGTATTTGAAAACTCAATCCTATAAAGTCAAGGAGAGTGAACAATCTATAATGATTATTTATAAGTCAAATAATTTAATATAAACAAAAAGACCGAATAATATCCGGTCTTATGAAATATTTTTCTACCAATATAAAAAACTCTTCTCTCTTAAATTTAAGAGAAAAACGCTACAACTTAAAACTCTACACTACGATATCCTTATGTCCCTTGATGAGAATCACTTGCACGCAACTTCAACAATTGAAATTGCCTATGGCGCTCACGAAAGCGTTCTCTATCAGCTTCACTGCGTGTGTTATAACAAGCATCACAGGAAACACCTTCTTCATAATGAGGCGATAGTTTGCTTTCAGCATTGAGAGGAGAACGACATGCGCGACATAATTCGCGTCCACATTCTTCAAGACCATGTTGAACAGAAACACGCTCATCAAAAACAAAGCACTCACCCCACCATAAACTTTTTTCTTTTGGAATTTTTTCTAAATATTTTAAAATGCCACCTTTTAAATGGTAGACTTGCTCATAACCAAGATCACGAACATAAGCTGTTGATTTTTCACACCGAATACCACCTGTACAAAACATGGCAATTTTCTTTTTCTTTTTTAAATCAGCCTCATGTTTACGCACCCATTCAGGAAATTCGCGAAATGTTTTAATCTGCGGATCAATCGCTCCTTGAAAACTCCCAATCGCATATTCATAGTCATTCCGTGTATCGATTAAAATTGTCTCTTCATCTTGAATAAGAGCATTCCAATCTTCAGGATCGACGTAAGTACCAACAACTTTTAGCGGATCAACACCTTCAACCCCCATTGTCACAATCTCTTTTTTCAACCGCACTTTCATACGATGAAAAGGCATCTTTGATGCCCATGAATATTTAATCTCCGGCGTTTGAAACGCTGGCTCCGCCACAATAAAATCCACCAATGCCTCAATCGCAGCACAAGAACCAGCAACAGTTCCATTAATTCCCTCTTGTGCTAAAAGGAGGGTTCCTTTGATATCCTTTGCTTGACATAAATCCTGCAAAGGTTTTTGTAATTGACGATAATGTTTCAAATCTGCAAAGCAATAAAGTGCAGCAACTTTAAAATTCTTTTCCATGTGTTTTGCCATAACGCGCGTTTCATTCAATTTCAAGATTTATTCATGTACTCTTTAACATATTGTGCTTAATCAAACGATACAAATAATATCATCTCCAAGAAGAAAAAATATCATGTGCCAAAAAAGAGAAAAGCTTTTATTATATCTCCAAGGACAAACTGTTATACCTGTTTTGCTCATTGACAATCTACAAAGTGCTGTACCCTTAGCACGCGCTCTTGTCAAAGGCGGATTAAAAACAATTGAGATTACCTTGCGAACACCAAATGCCCTCAAAGCAATTCAGAAAATTACCCAAGAAGTCCCTGAAGCAATCGTTGGAGCAGGAACAGTTCTCAACACGATACACTACGAGCAAGCCGAACAAGCAGGCGCAAAGTTTATTGTAAGCCCCGGATTATCCAATGCATTAATCAATTGTGCAAAAAATAGTGAAATTCCCCTTCTTCCCGCTGCAATGACCCCAAGTGAACTCATGCAAGCATTAAACAAAGGCTATTCATATCTTAAATTTTTCCCTGCTGAAGCTGCTGGAGGTATTTCCTTCATCGAAGCTTTAGCATCTCCCTTCTCTGATATCCGGTTTTGCCCAACAGGCGGTATTACACAAAAAAGTGCAACACAATGGCTCCAACTGCCCAATGTCTTCTGCGTTGGTGGTTCTTGGATAGCACCCCAACCGCTCATCGCAATAAGTGATTGGGATTCGATTACTGCATTAGCGCATACTGCAACACAACTCTCCTCTCTATCGAAAAAAGCGCGCTCTACAACATAAGTAGCAGGAGCATTATTGGCCCCTTCAACAAGACCAAAGCTTTCACGCATCCTTGCGCAATCTTTTAACATAGCCATGGAACCACAAATCATCACCCGATCTTCATCAGGATGAATTTTAGGAAGGCCTGTTGTTTCAAAAAAATCTCCACTTTCCATAACAGTCGTAATACGCCCCATATGCTCAGAGGGTTCACGAGTCGTCATAGGATAAAATTTCAACTGTTGTGCATATGCCCCACAATGAGTGGATCTTGTTGCAAAGAGGGAACAAGATCTTTTGCACAAATTAACTCATTCTTTTCGCGCGTTATTTAAATAAGAACAACTTCTGAAAATTTTTCATAAATGTCAGGATCACGAATAAAGCTTGCAAAAAGAAAAAACCCGTACCGGTTTGAAAGAAGACAATGCATTGATTTATAATAATAATTCACTGTTTTGTATGTTGAATAAGAGTCCCGAATATCGTAAGATTCTCTCATTTCAAAGCTGTTTATCTTGAATCAATCAAAATCACTTGCTTGCACACCACAAGCGGGGCTGGTGTGTGGGTAAAAACTGTATAAGAAAGGACTAAAAATGGCTCTTATGAACCGTCTTAATGCAAGATCTGTCGCAACATTGGGAGCTGGCAAATATAATGATGGGGCCGGCTTGTTACTTCATAAGCGTAAAGATGGAGGCGCTCAATGGCTTTATCGTTATACCATTCATGGACGCCGCCGTGAAATGGGTTTGGGTGCCTTGAGAGATGTCTCTTTAAAACAAGCCCGTGAAACTGCAACAAAATGGCGTTCGGTTTTACGTGAGGGGCGTGACCCTATTAAAGAACGCAATAAACAAAAGCGTGAGGCAAAAAGCTGGAGTTGCTCGTAGAGCTCTTATTCGTCTCAATATGTGTCTCAAACATGCGGCTGCATTAGGGGTGGATG
>NZ_JBHIOY010000022.1:0-9835 GCF_042195785.1 Bartonella sp. AP58NXGY
AGAGATGTAAGCTTGCTATTTGTTTTACTACCTTCTTTGCCATGCGTCGCTACAAAGGCTTTAGCCGTTTCACTCCACAACAAGGAATCACCTTGAACTGATTGAGTAATATTACTTATTTTTTCATCAAACTTTTTGACCTCATTAGACAGATGCGTATTTACATTCTGGACACTCGTATCAAGACCCGCAAACGCACTTCCAACATCGTTATAAGTATTATCCGTTACCGCACCATCATTAGTAATATTAGAGATTTTATAAGAAGGAGCTGTCCAAGCGCCATTTTCATACTTAGCATTACCACCAAAATATGTTGCTACCTGATCGCCCAATTTATGAAGCTGGTTACCCGTCACTGCATCCGTCGAGCCAGATTTAATGTCCCCATCTAATAGAGACGTAAGCTTGCTATTTGTTTTACCACCTTCTTTGCCATGCGTTGCTACAAAGGCATTAGCCGTTTCACTCCAGTTCAAAGAATCACTTTTTGCATCGGCAATGTCTTTGCCTATTTCATTCTTAATATTCGTGATGGAATTATTCACATTGCTGAAAGAAGTACTTACACCAGCAAAGGCTGTGGTTACATCATGATACTCTTTATCTTCTGTATTGCCATCTTCTTTCACGCTCTTAATCGTGAATGTAGGGGCTGTCCATGTGCCGTTTTCATAGCTAGCGCTACCGCCTAAAGACTTCGCAACTTTATCACCTAACGCATGAAGCTGGTTACCCGTCACTGCATCCGTCGAGCCAGATTTAATGGCCCCATCTAATAGAGATGTAAGCTTGCTATTTGTCTTCGCTTCACCTGATCCATGCGTCGCCACAAAGGCTTTAGCCGTTTCACTCCAGTTCAAAGAATCTCCTTGAACTGATTGAGTAATATTACTTATTTTTTCATCAAACTTTTTGACCTCATTAGACAGATGCGTATTTACATTCTGGACACTCGTATCAAGACCCGCAAACGCACTTCCAACATCGTTATAAGTATTATCCGTTACAGCACCATCATTAGTAATATTAGAGATTTTATAAGAAGGAGCTGTCCAAGCGCCATTTTCATACTTAGCATGACCACCAAAATATGTTGCTACCTGATCGCCCAATTTATGAAGCTGGTTACCCGTTACTGCATCCGTCGAGCCAGATTTAATGTCCCCATCTAAAAGAGACGTAAGCTTGCTATTTGCTTTCGCATCCCCTGATCCATGCGTCGCCACAAAGGCATTCGCCGTTTTGCTCCAGTTCAAGGAATCACTTTTCACATCGGCAATGTCTTTGCCTATTTCATTCTTAATATTCGTAAAAGAGCTACCTACACCGGAAAACGCTTCCGCTACATTACCATAGCTTTTCTCTTCATCATGACCTTCAGAATTGATTATTTTAACCTTGAATGTAGGAGCTGTCCAAGCACCATTTTCATACTTAGCGTTACCACCTAAAGATTTTGCAACTTTATCACCTAGGGCATGAAGCTGGTTACCCGTTACTGCATCCGTTGAAATAGCAGAAATATCTCCATTTTGAAGAGATGTAATCTTGCTGTTTTCTTTCTTGTCTCCATGTATCGCTACAAAAGAACCTTTGGACTTATCCCACAACAAAGCGTCATTTTTAGCAGCCGTAATGTCCTTTTCAATCTCTTTGCTAATTTCATCCTTAATATTATTAAATTTATCTTTAACATTCTCGAATGAAACACCAACACCGGCAAAAGCAGATGCAACATCGTCATAAGTCGAGTCAGAAACACTACCATCAGATGCAAATTTTTTAACCTTGAATGTAGGAGCTGTCCAAGCGCCATTTTCATACTTAGCATTACCGCCCAAAGATTTTGCAACACTGCTTCCTAGGGTATGAAGCTGGGAACCATTTATGGCATCAGTTGAGGTTGCTGTAATGTCTCCATTCTTCAAAGAAGTAATCTTGCTGTTCTCTTTATTTTCTCCATGGGTCGCTACAAAGGCATTCGCCGTTTTGCTCCAAATTAAAGAATCGCTTTTTTCACCAGCAATTTCTTTTGTAATCTCATTCTTAATATTCGTGATGGAATCACCAACACCAGCAAAGGCAGATGCGACACTGTCATAAGTCGAGTCAGTAACGTCACCATCAGAATTGAACTGCTTAACTTTGAATATAGGAGCAGTCCACGTGCCATTCTCATACTTAGCATTACCACCTAAAGATTTTGCAACTTTATCACCTAGGGCATATAGCTGGTTACCCGCTACAGCATCCGTTGAGGTTCTAGTAATGTCTCCATTTTTAAGAGACGTAATCTTGCTACTTGTATTCTCTTCACCATGCGTTGCTACAAAGGCATTCGCCGTTTTGCTCCAAATTAAAGAATCGCTTTTTTCACCAGCAATTTCTTTGGCAATCTCATTCTTAATATTCGTGATGGAATCACCAACACCAGCAAAGGCAGATACGACATTGTCATAAGTCGAGTCAGAAACACTGCCATCAGATGCAAATTTTTTAACCTTGAATGTAGGTGCTGTCCAAGAGCCACCTTCATACTTAGCATTACCACCCAAAGATTTTGCAACACTGCTCCCTAGGGTATGAAGCTGGGAACCATTTATGGCATCAGTTGAGGTAGCTGCAATGCTACCATTTTCAACTGCCTGAATCTTTTTACCACCAGCATTTATACCGGAAGTCGTCACTTTTGGACCATTGGCAATCACTAAGCCTGTTGCGTCTAAGGTGCTGTCTCCTATTTGTATTTTATCAACTATAATGGACCTAGCTAGATCAAATTTCACTTTATTGTCTTTATCTCCTTTTGTGACCGTGAGATTTGTACTTCCAGCTGCCAAATCCATTGGGCTGGTTGAATTAACACTCGTTTTATTTTTACCATTAACAGAAAGATCCCAATTTGGGTTTACAGTGTCTTGTAGAGCTTTTAGCTGCGCAACATTCACGGCATCAGTGTCATTCGTGCCTGCAGCAACATTTATAATCTGTCTGGTCTGACCTTTCTCAAAATTACCAATACTGAGTGCACCATTAGTGGCTTTCCATACGTTATCCTGTTTATCTGAGTTCTTTCTAATACTAGGGTTATAACCCGCAACACCAGCTTTAACATTAGCCAGAGAATATTCACCTAAGGCAATTCCTCCGTCAACTGATGCTTTTGCTTGCCGACCAAATGCCAACGCACTGTCGCCGTTGGCATCTGCTAACTCACCAAATGCTAACGCATAGCCGCCGTTGGTATGTGCACCCCGACCAAGTGCAACCGCACTGTTACCGTAAACTTCTGCGTTCTCACCAACAGCAATCCCCCCGCTTCCGTTGATGCTTGCACCTCGACCAATACCAATCGAAGAATCCCCACTAACTTTAGCATTTGAACCTAAGGCAATCGCCGACTCACTTTGCGCAAAATCTCCTTTCACTATTGATGCATTTTGACCAATAACAATTGCACCATACGCATCTTTATCTACAACGCGTGCATTGTTGCCAATAGCAATTGAATTTTCCGTATTAGCTATAGGATCTTTAAAAAAAACGTTAGCAATATTAACGTCCACTCCTCTTGTTAACTCATAAAGCTGGGAACCATTTACAGCATCGGTTGAACTTGATGAAAGCTCACCAGGAGAAACATCCATAAGAAGCCTTGTTTTACCTTCACTACTCAGAATAGATATTCGAGTTAATGGTGAGTTAGGAGAAATCGATAACTTAGTCATCTCATCCGCGCGATATAGTGCACGAGGCAAACTTCTCATAAGAGAAAAGCTGTCTACATTTTCATGCAAATCATCACCGTGAGATGGATTATCTTGTTTTTCCTCAATAGTAGGGGGCTCCTTTATCTCAACAAGCTGATGATTTAAAGCTGCCAAAGCACTATTAGTGCCAGAAAATGCATCGGCTACATTCTTATAATCTTCCTTATAACCTTCCGTACCGGCAAATGCAGTATCAAAAGCATCTTTAGTCTGAAATTTAATATCAGGACTTAAGTTTTTTAAGGTATCTTCACTCTCTATAAATGCAGAGTCAACATCTCCATACACTTTACTGCCAACTACATAGGCCGGCGGAATACCTTTAAGTACATTTGCATCACCACTAAAATCGTTTGATATGTTATTAAAAATCGAAGTATTAGCAGAAACAGGAGAAACATTTGATAAAAAGATAATCACTGAAGCCACTAAAAACGCTGTAATAAACAGTAATTGATAAAACAAGCAAGAATTTTTAAAACCATTCACCACTGGCGCCTTTGATGTGGTACATAATTTTTTCATAATAAATTCTCCAAGTAAGAAAAACATATCAAGAACATTAAAAAGACACATTTCAGCACTAGGAGTGATTTGAGGATTTGTTTTTCGTCTGTTCTTTATAAAGCTTAGGTTTTTCGCAAAGATTGAAAGGAGCAGATTAGAACTCCAATGATGTTGCGGTTAACGTTGATTAATAGTTTGGTTAGTAAGGTTTTGGTTTATTCTGCCTTTAAGCAAGTTGTTTGTTTGTAATAATTTCTGAATTTGTGGATAAGAATAGAGAATGAAAGGGACATATTTATACGCTACTGTTAGATATGTGATTTATAGTTTTTGAAACAAAAAAGCTCGTTTTGTATGCTTAATGGGCAGTGAGTGTTTATGAGGAGAGGGTTTAGGTAAAACGTTTGTAGAATTATTGCGCTTTTATCACAAGAACAAGTGGCTTGTTTCTTGGTCTTTTGAGTTATTTTTCTTGAAGGATTTTAGAGCAAAATGATGATAACCGTGTGATTCTTTCATAACTTTCCGCACCTCCCTTTGCGAGAATTTTTTTTGTTCTGTTTATTCCAGAATGAGTCTTATAGACTTTCGAACAAAATAGCAAGAAGAAAATGAATTTAATTATTTTTACAGAATGAGTCTTTCTGATTTATGTAATCGTAAAATTCCCTATAATAAAAATTCATAACTTTTACGCGTTATAGACTTATGTAGAGGTTCTGTTTTACAGTTCAGTTTGAGGTATCTCCGTTTTGTCCAAAATGAGTCTTACTTTCATTGCCACTGCTGCGTACAGAGAAAATAATTAAAATAGTAAAAAGTGAGATTTTTTTGTTTCTTTAAGCATATCCCCCCAATGGATATTTTCTATTAATGAAATTACAAAACGTACAGTTTTAAAATACTGTGCAATTATGCACTCTATCAATTTATATGATAATATTACTCTGCATTTGTAAAATTTTTATTAAAGCGCTTCATTTTTTACTCAATTCAATCTCACTAAAATTATTCCTATAGAATATATTGTGATGAGACTTTATAAGTATATTACTCTGATAATATAAATTTTCGCCCTTGCCTTATTAAGACAAGGGCGAAAATTCAGCTAAATTGCAGTTTTTCGCATTATCTGCTGTTATTTTAATTTTAGAGTTATTCCGCCACCTACTCCCCACTGGCCACCAGCACTGGTAGCTGATAGATTAGAACGAATCTTACCATCTTCAGATGTATAACCCGCACCAATAGCAAAAGCAGACTGGCCACGCCACAAACCGCCACCAAATGAAACACTCAAAGATCCTGGATCATCGAAGTAACGTAAGTTAGACACCGCCAAACCAATCGCTGCTGCTTGCCTTGCCTCTTTGCGCACATTCGTAATATCATAACTTAATGCTTCAAACTTCCTATCGGTATAGGACTTCGCCTCGTTAACACCTTTACTGACTTGATCAGCCGTATATTTGTTCGCATCATTAAGAACTATCTTCATCTGATCGTCAGTGTACTTATGCGATTCTTCAGCATACTTATGCAACTGACCACCATTCACAGCTTGCTTAGAGTCTTTCTCAACCTCACCATCCCCTACATTGTCTATCAATACAGGGTCGCTGTCATTAACACCATGTAAAGAGATCTGATTCTTTTTCTTTCCGCTATCATCGGTATCATAGCTAACCGCAACATTCACCTTGTTTTCAACTTCTGTTACCCTGTTTGTAACGCTGTTTACCTTGCTTTCAACTTCTGTTACCCTGTTACTCATCTGTGAAAACTGATTGTCAGTCACCTCATAAGTTGACTTTTCTAAAATTTCCCTAGGAGCAACAGTTACCGTGGTTGAATTATCTTCCTCATCCATAGCATTTTCCGCCTCATCTATGACAAAAGGTAAGCTTCTTATAAGACGAGATCTTCTCATAAAAGGAAAGCCAGCTGTAATAGTATCCGAACCACCTTTTCCAATTCTAGGTTTTTCAACAATAGGAGGGTTATTCTTAATATCAATAATCCGATGATTCAAATTTGTGAAAGCACTATTAACACCTGTCAATGCATCTGCAACGTTCTTATAGCTTTTCTCAGTCTCATTACCATCCTTATCAAAGGTTTTAACTATAAAAGTAGGATCATTCCACGTTCCAGCGTCATCATATCCAGCACCACCGCCGAAATAACTCGCAAATGCCTGAGCCATAAAATAAAGCTGGCCACCATTTACTGCTTCGGTCGATGTTGCCGTAAATGCACCACCCTTAACACCAGAGATAATTCGTGGAGCATTTATACTGTTTGCAATATCTATTCTATTACCAGCTTCATTTCCACCAATCGTAATAAGTCCAGCGCTATTTTGCTTAACAAGGTTATTCCCTGCCGAATTAATGGCTATATTTTCAATCTTTTTATCAAGATTCGTGAAAGAACTATTTACGCCTGTAAAGGCATCTGCAACATTATGATAGCTCTTTTCAGCTCCATTACCATTCTTATCAAAAACCTTAACTGTAAAAGTAGGAGCATTCCAGTTTCCATCTGCATCATATCCAGCATTACCACTGAAATAGCTAGCAATTACATTGCTCATAGCATAAGCTTGAGAACCATTTATCGCATCAGTCGATGTTGCTGTAATAGAACCAGCCTTAACACCTGAAAGAATCCGTGCAGCATTATTAACGTTCGCAATACTTACCCTCGTTCCACTTACTTTTCCACCAATCGTAATAAGCCCCGTATCATCTTGCTTAACAAGATCATCACCTGTCCCATTAATGACTATATTTTCAATCTTTTTATCAAGATTCGTGAAAGAACTATTTACGCCTGTAAAGGCATCTGCAACATTATGATAGCTCTTTTCAGCTCCATTACCATCCTTATCAAAGACCTTAACTGTAAAAGTAGGAGCACTCCAATTTCCATCTTTATAGCCAGCACCACCACCAAAATAGCTAGCAATTACATTGCTCATAGCATAAGCTTGAGAACCATTGATTGCATCAGTCGATGTTGCTGTAATAGAACCAGCATTAACACCTGAAAGAGTCCGTACCGCATTATCAATATTTGCAATACTTACCCTCGTTCCATTTACTTTTCCACCAATGGTAATAAGTCCCGTATCATCTTGCTTAACAAGGTTGTTCCCTGCCACATTAACAACTACATTTTCAATCTTTTTATCAAGATTCGTGAAAGAGCTATTTACGCCTGTAAAGGCATCTGCAACATTATAATAGTGCTTTTCAGTCTCATTGCCATCCTTATCAAAAACCTTAACTGTAAAAGTAGGAGGCGTCCATTTTCCTTTATCAAATCCAGCACCACCACCAAAATAGCTAGAAGTAGCAATGCCTAGAGAAAAAAGTTGGGAGCCATTAACTGCATCAGACGAGAATGGCGCAATCCAACCACTATTAACACCAGTAAGAGTCCTCAATTCATGAGAGCTATTTTCAATGCTTATTCTATTGCCACCTACGTTCGCACCAATTGTAATAAGCCCTGAGCGATCTTGCTTAACAAGTTTATTGCCCGCGACTTCAGCAGTATAACGTTCCAAACCATATAATGCAGAACCAACATCTCTGTACACTTTACCGTTAATTATATAGGTTGGTGCAATACTTTTAAGTATATTTGTACCAGCACCAAAATACTGCGATACATTACCCCACGCATCACAAGCAGAAACAGGAGAAGCATTGGATAAAAAGACAGCTACTGAAACCAATGAAAGCGTTTTAATAAAAGGTAATCGATAAGACGAGCAAAAATCTTTAATATCACTCTCTTCTAGCATTTTAGGTGTGTTATATATTTTTTTCATAATAAATTCTCCGAATAAAAAAACATTAAAAAGACATATTCTTGTGTTAGGGAAACTTCAGAAGATATTTTTTCTTGTTTTATAAAAGGATTAGGGTTGTCATAATGGGAAAAAGAACTATCTAAAACACCATGAGACTATCATTGGTGTTAGTCGATAGTATAGTTAATAAGGGTGTGGTTTTTACGCTTTTAGGGAGGTTGTATCTTTTGCTGTAAAACCCTTGGGGTTGGGAGTAAATGAAATAAGTGTAGAGAGGACATGTTTGTATGTTCTTATGAGTTTTTTGTGTGCTTAAGAAGCAATAAAGATATTTATTGCGAAAGTGAAATTAAGTTGTTTGCTGAATGAGCTAAGGTATTTTTTGTAGGGTTATTATACTTTTGTCATAAAAATAAGTGAGATAACTTTGAACCTTAAAGGTGTATCTCTTAAATCTTTTTATGGTAAAGTAATAATGGTTATGTGGTTTTTTCATAACTAAACGCATTTCCTTTTGCGTAATTTTTTGCTCGGTTTTTTACGGATTATCTTTGCTCAGGCACTGTCTATAGACTATTAAGAAAAATAGCAAGAAAAAAATGAATTTAATTTAATAATTCTTTCTGATTTATTAAAAATTCTAAAATTTATAGCATTGTTCCTTGCTCTTTAGTCCTTTATAAGAGCATTGATGTGTTATTGTACTTTAGATGTTATGATCAAAGTGAAGCTTACTTAATCATTGCTATTGCTGCATACAGAGAAAATAATTGAAATAGTAAAAAATGGAATTTTTTATTTCTTTAAGCATCCCTCAAATGGATATTTCTATTAATAAAACTATAAAATGTATGCTTTTAAACTATTGTACGATTACGTACTCTATTAATTTACAGAGAGACATCACTCTGCATTTGTAAATCTTTAGTTAAGACATTTCACTTTAACTAAAATTAGTTTCACTAAAATGATGACTATAGAATACATTGCTATAAGACTTTATAAGTATACTACCCTGTGATTTTCTGTATAAAATATTAATGCTCTATAATATAAAATTTTTGCCCTTGTTTAATGAAACAAGGGCAAATGCATTTTTTATCATTAATTTAGCGTTACTCTAAATCCAGCGCCTACCCCCCAGTGACCTCCAGCACTCGTAACAGATAAATTAGAACGAATTTTGCCACTTTCAGACATATAACCAGCACCAATAGCAAATGCCGATTGACTCCGCCACAAACCACTACCAAATGAAAAGCTTAACTTTCCAGGGGTGTCATCATAACTCAAATTAGACACAGCCAAACCAATAGCAGCTGCTTGCCTTGCCTCCTTGCGGACATCTTCAATGGCATAATTCAACGTCTCAAACTTCATATCTGTATAAGATTTCGACTCGTTAACACCATCATTGATAAGACCACTAACTTGATCATCCGTATATTTCTTCGCATCATCAAGAACTATCTTCATCTGCTCTTCAGTATAATCATGCAACTGACCACCATTAACAGCTTCCTTAGAACCTTTCTCAATCTTACCATCCCCTACATTGTCTATCAAGACAGGCTCGCTGTCATTCCCACCCACTAACGTGATGCTATTGGTCTTCTTACCTTCCGCATCTTTGTCATAGTTAACAGCTCCATCTATAACCGCAGTTTCAATATCTTTAACATGTTGGTCTAGCTTATCTACCTTATGATCAACCTCGTTGACCTTCTCGTTC
>NZ_JBHIOY010000023.1:0-2764 GCF_042195785.1 Bartonella sp. AP58NXGY
TAAGTTATCAACAAAAGCTTCAGAAAACTGGTATATCTGGAGCAAATTTCTCAGGCGGCATACGCTATCAGTTTTAAATCAAGGCTGTAAAAACAGCGTATTTCTTTTTTATGCATTAACAAAAAAGGCAGCACGATGTGCTGCCTTTTTATCTCTCCCCTATTCTTCTCTACCAATACACACTGCCAACATTTCTCTTTGAGAAAATTAGTTAAAAAAACTCAAGACAATAAAATATCGCGCTTTCAACTAGTAAAAATATCCCTTGAAAAAAACTAAAAGTCGATTGAAAAATCAATGAGCGCTATTTTATCATAACCGTGTTAAAGGAAAACATGAAAGCTATGGTATCATCTTTGGTTTTATGATGTTGAAAGAAATCTTTATCAGGCTCAAGCATACAGTTTTTTGGAATTTTCTTGCCTACACCTTTTTTTTAAGCATAAGCAACAAGTTTTATGCAAACATAACACATATCTTGAA
Organism: Bartonella sp. AP58NXGY; assembly: GCF_042195785.1. Classification (NCBI taxonomy): domain Bacteria; kingdom Pseudomonadati; phylum Pseudomonadota; class Alphaproteobacteria; order Hyphomicrobiales; family Bartonellaceae; genus Bartonella; species Bartonella sp. AP58NXGY. The sequence goes on from NZ_JBHIOY010000023.1 coordinate 484, forward strand.
TAGAAAAACTTATAATACTTATATAATATTAAAATAATATATTTACTTTAGCACAAAATGAATTTAAAATATAATTCATTATATATTAAATATATAATTTATTTTATACTTTACATAAAAATAAAAATCGCCTATCACGTTCCATCTCTAAAATACCCATCCATTTGATATCCTTCTTATAAGCGGGGGAAGAGTGTGTGGCACTTATAATTTACTTATAATTTAGGAAAATCTTGATGTGTAAAAAATCCCTTTTATGCTGCACAGCTGTCATAGCTGTCATGCTATTCAACACCCATATCAATGTATATGCTGAAACTCTTGAAGTTTCCGGCGAGAAAAAAGAAGTATCTAACACAACGTATGAGATTATTCATGCAAAAGACAACGGGGAAATCACCGGCACACATTTAACTGTGGTTGGGAATAAAGACACAGATATTTATGCTGTAACAGCTGACGGTGTTGGCAGTGCAATTACATTACTGCAAGACACAGCCATTAAAGGAACTGATTTTGACATTCGTCTTGGTCTTAATGCAAAAGATGGTGCTACAATCAAAATGACTGGAGGCATTATTACGGTTTCTGAAATTGGCGCTTTCTTCGAAAACAGTATGAATGATAAAAACAAGCTGGAAGGTGTAACAATATCAAGCGGTAAAGATGACCACTTCATGGACGAGGGCATAAATGCCGACAACAAAAGCAAAGTTACTTTAGAAAACGTAACGGTTACGCAAGCAAACACCAGCATATTCGCAAATGATCATTCTGAAATAACGATATTAGGGGGAGCATTTGATGGAGAACTCAAAGGAATATCCGCTACAGGAGGCAGCGCTATTACTTTAACTTATAGCGAATTAGCCGATAACCAAAAAAGCAGTGTTCAAGTTACATCATCCCATGGTGATGGACTTTATGCAAATGGTGAACAATCTACAATCACAATGACTGGTGGAGCAATAACTGGAAGAAGCACAGCATTGCTTGCAGAAAATGGCGGACATATTGACATCTCAGATGTTACTTTAAAAACAGACGGCACCGGAATCGGTGCAATAGCCAATGATGTTAACAGTAAAATTGAATTACACGGAAATACGGTAATTAATGATGCTGTAATTGGGCTTTATGCAGAAAACAGTGGCACAATCACAATGACAGGAGGAACCATTACAGCTTTTGAAACTGGCGCATTCTTTAATGAAAGTAAGAGCAAAAAAAATAAGCTAGAAAATGTAACAATTACTTATGCAAACACCAACATAAATGATCAAGACAAGCTAGCAAATGTAAAAACATCGGACAATGAATTAGACCCTGGATGGGAAAGTGAATTAGAAAATGAATTGGGAAATGAAAAAGAAGAGTTTTTATACACAGGAATAACAGCCTTTGCTGGAAGTCAAGTCACTTTAGAAAATGTAACCATTACCCAAGCAGAAACCAGCATATCCGCAGAAGGTCATTCTCAAATAGCGATATTAGGAGGAGAATATAATGGAGAACACGCCGGGCTATACGTTACAGAAGGCAGCATCATTACTTTAGCCAATAGTCAAAAAGGCAGCGTTCAAGTTACATCATCTTATGGTGATGGACTCTATGCAGACGGTTTATTCTCCACAATCACAATGATGGGAGGAATAGTGACTGGGGGGAACAGAGCATTATTGGCAGTGAACGGTGGATATATTAGAGGCGAAAATGTTGTTTTAACAACAACAGATGGTAACGGAAACGGAGCAGCTTCCACAGATCCTTACAGCTTGATTGAATTGTATGGGAAAACAACGATTAATAATGCTTTTATCGGGCTTTATACAGAAAACAGAGGCGTCATCATGATGACGGAAGGAACTGTAACTGGAAAAAGCGCAGCATTATTTGCAAAGAGCGGCGGATATATTGATGTCACGGATGTGATACTAACAACAATGGATGGTAACGGATACGGTGCAGCTGCCACTGATCCTAACAGCTTAATTGTATTACATGGGAAGACAACGATTAATAATGCTGTAACTGGCCTTGGCGCGGAAAATAGTGGTACCATCACAATGACGGGAGGAACTGTAACTGGGACAAGCGCAGCATTGCTTGCAAAAAGTGGTGGACATATTAAGGTCGCAGATGTTGCTCTAACAACAATAGGCAACGGATACGGTGCAGCTACCACCGATCCTGATAGCTTAATTGAATTGCATGGCAAAACAACAATTAATAATGCTTTCATCGGGCTTAATGCAGAAAATAGTGGGGCAATCACAATGAC
>NZ_JBHIOY010000023.1:2864-8713 GCF_042195785.1 Bartonella sp. AP58NXGY
TATGGCGCAGCTACCACCGATCCTGATAGCTTGATCGAATTGCATGGCAAAACAACAATTAATAATGCTTTCATCGGACTTAATGCAGAAAATAGTGGTGCAATCACAATGACGGGAGGAACTGTAACCGCTGCAAACATGGCAGTGTTTGCAAAAAACGGTGGGCATATTAAGGTCACAGATGTTGCTCTAACAACGATGTATGGCAACGGATACGGTGCAGCTACCACCGATCCTAACAGCTTGATTGAATTGTATGGGAAGACAACTATTGATAATGCTGTAACCGGACTTGATGCAGAAAATAGTGGTACAATCATAATGACTGGGGGAACAGTAACTGCGAAAACCATGGCATTGTTCGCAATGAATGGTGGACATATTAAGGTCACAGACGTTGCTCTGACAACGATGGATGGCAATGGATACGGTGCAGCTACCAGCAATCCTAACAGCTTAATTGAATTGTATGGAAATACAGCGATTAGCAATACTTTCATCGGGCTTTATGCAGAAAACGGTGGCACGATTAAAATGAATGGAGGGACCGTAGCAGCAAAAGGATCAGCATTTGTTGTAAAAAATAGCGGATATATTGATGTAACAAATGTTTCTGCAACAGCAGAAAACAGTGGCATAACATTTGATAAATCCGAGGATGATAACACCTTAGAAATCAACTTGACAAATACAAAGCTTCGCACTGAAAATAGTATTGGAATTAATGCAGACCAATCAATCGGTATAGCCAATCTCAAAAATTCAGAAATCCGTGCCGATATTTTATTATCAGCAAAAGCCTCAACTAAAGAAAATAACTTTGCTTTTACACTAAATGCTAATCACTCGGTATTAAACGGAAGAGCAAAAATTGCAGAAAACAGAACTGTACGCTTTGATTTGACAAACAAGGCAACATGGATATTGAAAACCAGTACAAAAGAAACCGATGATGATGGAAAACTGCTTGCTATTGCTCAAAGGTCACGTTCTGATATTTCTGTGCTCAATCTCAATGATAGTTCTATTGTTTTCAATGGGCTGGTAGAAGATCATTATCATACATTGCATGTAGGATCTGGAATACCAACCACTCTAGCAGTCTATAATGCCTCTGGTAAGGCAGAAATTCATTTCAACGCTATATGGAGTGATGGTGTTGCAATAGATGCACAAAAAACCGATAGGCTTCTCATTCACGGTGATGTAGCAGGCACCACAACAGTTTATGTCAAAAGTGTTTCAGAGAATAAGGAGAGTGTAGAAAATGCTTCTCCTCCTTCAAATATAGGTGGACTTTCACTTATTCAAGTTTCTGGAGAAGCAAAAGAAGACTCCTTTAAATTGAAAAATGGCTATACCACCATAGGAGGAACTCCTTATAAATATACGCTGACTGCCTATGGACCAGTATCAAGTTATGGCAAAGCCAATGCTAACCAAAACTTATTCGATGAAAAGGATAAAGATTTCTGGGACTTCCGCTTGCAGCCTGAATTTCTTGCCCCCGATTCAAAAGTAAGAGCAGTTGTACCACAAATGGCAAGTTATTTGGTTATGCCAAATGCCCTCTTTTATACTGGATTAGCCGATATGGCCAAGCAAAATGCACTTTTAGCCAATATGAGAACAACAGTCTTGGGAGAGCAGAAAAATCTTAAAAACAGTTTCTTCCTCTCTACCTATGGGGGTAAAGGAACCTTATCCTCGAAACGCGGTCCCCTTAAATATGGTTATGGTGCTGATATTCGCTATGCTGCTCTCCAAGCCGGTGTCACATTAGCGGCATTAGAAGGACAAAATACCACGACACATTTCGGTCTTATAGGCACCTATGGGCGGCTGTCTTTCACTCCAAAAGAGATGCAAGATACAAGTAAAAGCACTTTAGATAAATGGTCTCTCACTGCCTATGGTAGCGTACAGCATGACAGTGGTTTCTATATGGATACACTTTTATCCTATGGAATAATAAAAAGCGATATCACCAATGCTATCATTGGTAAAACCGCGAAATTGAACAATGTAAAAATGTTGAGTATTTCCACCACCGTTGGCAAACAATTTTCTACCGGAATGGAAGGAGTAATCTTCGAGCCCCAAATACAACTTGCTTATCAACATTTGATGTTTGATACCATTGAAGATGCTGATAATTTTAAAATTGATATGAACAATCCTTCTCAATGGTTGATCCGTGTTGGTGGACGTTTAACCAAAACCATTATGACTGCTGAAAATGGTCCTGCCCTTTCCTTCTATGGAAAAGTAAACTTGATCAAAACCTTTGGTGATAATGGTACCATCCAGATTGGCAGAGATTTTGACCTTGACCCCATGGGAACAGCAATTGAAGGCGGAATTGGTATCAATGCGCGACTTTCTCACAACTTCTCTCTTTACGGTGATGTAAGCTATCGACAAAAGCTTCAGAAAACTGGTATAAGTGGTGCAAGCTTTTCAGGTGGCATACGCTATCAGTTTTAATACAAGGCTATAAAAATAGCCTATTCATTCTATTCAATTTAACAAAAAGGGCAGCCACAATATGCTGCCTTTTTTGTACATTAAAGCCATCTTTTTTCCTTTTAAAGCACCCTTCCCTCTTTATACTTAGTTCTTTACGAAAATCACCAAGACAAGACACAACAAATGCAACAGAGCACTTCCATCCCCAGTGGATGAAGAGTACTTCCTACTTTGAGAAAAAGAGAAGTCTATTAGAAATAAATTAATACCACTGTGTTGAAAGATGAAAACCCACTTTAAGCCCAAGTAAGTTAGCTTTTTTACTAGCTTCTTCTACATCCTTTTTTGTTCCCTCATAACCCCAATTTGGGTCATATAATAATCCCTACCATCACGTAAAAGATGTCATGGTACCACTATATCAGTATCTCACAATATTTCTCTGAATAATAATATTCAAAATTATAACTCTTTAAATAAAATCAATTATAAATACATTTTGTATTAGACATAATTAATATCAATTATTTTTTAATTTTGACAAAAAACCAAATTTGTCTTACCAAATAAAGACAATTACTGAAATTAATAGCAATTATCCATTTTCACTTCTTCTTATGAAGTTCGCGGGGAAATGAATATTTGGGGGCTATCATAAGGAGAATACTAGTGTATAAAACATCCCTTTTATCATGCACGGCTGCAGCCGCTATCATACTATTCAACATCCAGTTCAGTGCACATGCTGAAACCCTCGTAGTTTCTGAGGGAAAACAACAAGAAGTATCCGATAAAACCTACGAAACTATTCACGCAAAAGGCGGTGGCAAAATCATTGGAAAACATTTAACCATTGTTACGAATAAAGATATAAACCAGGGCACAAACGAAACCGTCTATGCTGTAACAGCAGAAGGTGCTGACAGTGCGATTGAGTTACTGGATGGCACAACCATTAAAGGCACTGGTTCTGGTATTTTCTTAGGACTTGAAGCCAAAGACGGTGCGACACTTCAAATGACTAAAGGAACAATTACATATTCTGGAATGGCGTCCTCCTCATCTGGCATTTTATCTAGCACTGGTGCTTCCTTTTCTGACAGTAAGAGTAAAAAAAACAAGCTGGAAGACGTGGTAATATCGAGTGAAAACGATAACAGTTCACTATCCTTAGGAATAAGTGCTAAAAACAGCACAGTAACCTTGAACAATGTAACCGTAACTCAAGCACTAAAAGGCATATTTGCAGATGATCACTCAACAATAACGGTGTCTGGAGGATCATTTCTTGCAAAAAATACAGCAATATCTGCTCAAAATGGCAGCATCATTACTTTAAACAACAATGTTACAGTCGCATCATCTAATGGTACTGGACTCCATGCAGATGGTATAGAATCCAAGATCACAATGAAAGGAGGGGCTGTCATAGGAGGAAGTTTGAATGGACATGAAGGCGCATTACTTACAGAAAATGGTGGACGTATTGAAATTACGGATGTTACTCTAACAACAGATGGCAAAGGAGCCGGTGCACTTGCAATTGGTTCTGATAGTATAGTTGAATTAAAAGGCAATACAAAGATTAATAATGTTTTGAACGGTCTTGGAGCATTTGATGGTGGTAAAGTCACCAGCGAAGATTTAACACTCATCGGTTCTGGAGCAAAAGAAGAAAGCACTGGTGTAGGAGTTAACCTGCCTAATAGCAAGATTGAACTAAATGGAAAAACAACCATTGAAAAATTCACCCATGGGCTTGAGGCACGAAATGGTGGACAGATTGATGTCACGGATGTAGCTTTAACAACGAATGACGCGGGAACCGGTGCACTTGCACTTGGTCCCGATAGCAGAATTGAATTGCATGGAACGGCAACGATTAATAATATTTTGAAGGGTCTTAGAGCAATAAATGGTGGCAAAATTACCAGCGAAAATTTAACAGTAGTCGGTGGTAAAGCAATTAATGAAAATCTCAGCAAAATAAGCACTGGTGTACGGACAGAGGATTCTGGTAGTGAAATTCAGTTAACCGGCAAAACAACCATTCAAAATGTCGATGAAGGTTTTTATGCAGACGGTGGAAGTCAAATCATTAGCGGAGATTTAACAATAACCGGTAGTGAATCCGAAGAACCAACCGTTGGTGTAAACATTTGGGATCCCGATAGTATAGTTGAATTAAATGGCAAAACAACCATTCAAAATGTTGATGTTGGTCTTTTTGTCATTGAAGGTAGCACAATTAAAACGAGCAATGGCGCTATTGATACTAATTCTAAAGGTCTAGATACCCAATCCGACACTCCTCAGAATGGGAAGAAAAATAAAATAGAAGCAAAAATGGCTGCGCTGGTTGTAATAAATGGTGGACATATTGATCTGACAGATGTTTCTGCCACAGCAGAAGTTGCCGGTTTACAATTCGCAACTTTCTCCGATGATAATCCAAATAGCTCGCATGATCCACAAAAATATCATAGTAATGAGATCAATCTGACCAATGCAGAGCTTCATGCTGAAAATGGCACAGGAATTTTCATTAGAGCTGTTGTTGAAAAAAGCATCGAAGATGCTGCAGCTCCATCAATCGGCACAGTCAATCTTAAAAAATCAGAAGTCCATGCCGATGTTTTACTAGGAAATGGTATTGCTTGGGACAAAGCGTCATGGAAAGATAAAGATTTGTGGGATGGTAAAGAGGTTAAAACGATCTCCAACGGCACCTTCACATTAAGCGCAGATCAGTCTATTCTAGAGGGCAGAGCAAATATTGCTAAAGACAGAAATGTACGTTTTGATCTGAAAAACAATACAACATGGACGTTAAAAATCAGCAAAAACGAAAAAGATGATGATGGCAATCTGCTTGATATCGCTCAAAGATCTCGTTCTGATATTTCCACGCTTAATCTCGATAACAGCTCCATTGTTTTTGAGAAACCAACAGAAGAGCATTACCAAACATTGCATATAGGTTCTGGTAAACCAGACACGCAAGAAGTCTACAATGCAACGGGTGATGCAAAGATTTACTTCAATACGGCTTGGAGTGATGGTGCTGCAATAAATGACCAAAAAACCGATAGACTTTTGATCCATGGGGATGTCTCTGGCAACACATCAGTTTATGTCACGGGGCGCTTAGAAGAGAACAATATCGAAGCAAATACCTCTGCTGCTGCCAATGTCCGTGGTCTTTCACTTATTCAAGTTTCTGGAAAAGCAGAAGAAAACTCTTTCAAACTGGTAAATGGCTATACCACAAGAGGTGGCTTACCGGATATGTATACACTACGTGCCTATGGACCAGACTCAAGCCAAGGCAAAGCCGATATTGCGCAAAACCTCTTTGATGAAAAGAATGAAAATTTCTG
>NZ_JBHIOY010000024.1:2500-8410 GCF_042195785.1 Bartonella sp. AP58NXGY
GCGCGCTTGATAAGCGTGAGGTCGGAGGTTCAAGTCCTCCCAGGCCCACCAATTACTCTATCAATCTATAAGCGCTTGTGAAACGTGCTCAGAGGAAGCTTTCTTTATTAATTTATAAGAACCTTATCAGTTTATAGGAATCTTACCGGTGCATAAAAACTTTACTGGTACAAAAAAGAGCTTTCTTTGGTTTTAATATCCGAAATTGCAGTGGTCTTAAGGTAAATTTAAGTGATCTTGAGATATAAGGTAAAAAAATGTTTCGAGAAAAGGCAATAAAGCGTAGCAATTTTGAGAAAATAGCAATTTTAAGTGATCTTGAATTTTAAGCGTTTCGAAGATGTTATATTGTTTTAGGGGCCGTAGCTCAGCTGGGAGAGCACCTGCTTTGCAAGCAGGGGGTCGTCGGTTCGATCCCGTCCGGCTCCACCACTTTAATCGGTCATCATCATGTTGTAAGAACACGGTTTAGTAAGAGGTTTTTAGCCTTTTGCTTGTTCTATTGAAATTGTGAAGAGAAGATATATTCAGACATGTTCCTTTTAAAAGGCTGCTTTTGGAAGACAGTTTTTTACTTAAGAAAAATGATTTCTTAGGAAAAGTGCTTGTTGTCAAAAGAGGTTAAGTGGATTTTTTAAAAAAGGTCTTGAAAAAGACCCTTCGATTTAAAGAAGAAATCTTAATCTAAACAAGAGACCTTTAATCTCAAAGAAGAACAAAACTTTTCTTTAAAAGAGGAACATTGTGTCGCAAGGGAATGCTCAAAGCCCTTGCATATGATTGGAAGCTTAACCGCGCCATTGAATATATCTCGAGAAGCTGGTCTTTTCTGCTGATATTTGGTTTGTTTTGCGCTTTATTTTGCACAAGATAAAGAGGGGCAGACAAACCGTGAATGAATATTGGCAATGAGAACGATCAAGTGTCTTAAGGGCATTTGGTGGATGCCTTGGCATGCACAGGCGATGAAGGACGTGATACGCTGCGATAAGCTACGGGGAGGTGCGAATACCCTTTGATCCGTAGATTTCCGAATGGGGCAACCCACCTTTGATGGCTAGAAAAATTAAGCTGTTTTTTAAACAGTTTAATTTTCTAGTCGTCAGATAAAGGTATCTACACCTGAATAAAATAGGGTGTAAGAAGCAAACGCAGGGAACTGAAACATCTAAGTACCTGTAGGAAAGGACATCAAACGAGACTCCGTTAGTAGTGGCGAGCGAACGCGGACCAGGCCAGTGGCTTGAATTAAGAAAAGTAGAAACGACTGGAAAGTCGTACCAAAGAGGGTGATAGTCCCGTATACGTAAATCTGATTTAAGTCCTAGAGTAGGGCGGGACACGTGAAATCCTGTCTGAACATGGGTCGACCACGATCCAAGCCTAAGTACTCGTGCATGACCGATAGCGCACCAGTACCGTGAGGGAAAGGTGAAAAGTACCCCGACAAGGGGAGTGAAATAGTACCTGAAACCGAATGCCTACAAACAGTCGGAGCCCAAGATTCGTTCTGGGTGACGGCGTACCTTTTGTATAATGGGTCAGCGACTTAGTCTAACGAGCAAGCTTAAGCCGGTAGGTGTAGGCGTAGCGAAAGCGAGTCTGAATAGGGCGTTCAGTTCGTTGGATTAGACCCGAAACCGAGTGATCTAGCCATGAGCAGGCTGAAGGTAAGGTAACACTTACTGAAGGGCCGAACCCGTATCTGTTGCAATAGATTGGGATGACTTGTGGCTAGGGGTGAAAGGCCAATCAAACTCGGAAATAGCTGGTTCTCCGCGAAATCTATTTAGGTAGAGCGTTAGTCGAATTCTCCAGGGGGTAGAGCACTGGATGGGCTAGGGGTCCTCACCGGATTACCAAACCTAACCAAACTCCGAATACCTGGAAGAACTAACTAGCAGACACACGGCGGGTGCTAACGTCCGTCGTGGAGAGGGAAACAACCCTGACCACCATCTAAGGTCCCCAAGTTATGGCTAAGTGGGAAAGGATGTGAGGATCCCAAAACAACCAGGATGTTGGCTTAGAAGCAGCCACCATTTAAAGAAAGCGTAACAGCTCACTGGTCTAAATAAGGGTCCCTGCGCCGAAAATGTAACGGGGCTAAAGCCATACACCGAAGCTGTGGATTTATTCCTTATGGAGTAAGTGGTAGCGGAGCGTTCCGTAAGCCTGTGAAGGGAGACTCGTGAGAGCTCCTGGAGGTATCGGAAGTGAGAATGCTGACATGAGTAACGATAAAGGGAGTGAGAGACTCCCTCGCCGAAAGTCCAAGGGTTCCTGCTTAAAGTTAATCTGAGCAGGGTGAGTCGGCCCCTAAGGCGAGGCCGAAAGGCGTAGTCGATGGGAACCACGTTAATATTCGTGGACCTGTGGGTAGTGACGGATTGCGTATATTGTAAGATCTTATTGGATTGATCTTGCAGTGAAGCAGTTCCAGGAAATAGCTCCCACATATAGACCGTACCCCAAACCGACACAGGTGGACTGGTAGAGAATACTAAGGCGCTTGAGAGAACTACGTTGAAGGAACTCGGCAAATTGCACGCGTAACTTCGGAAGAAGCGTGACCCTTTAGCGGGCAACCGTTAGAGGGTGGCACAAACCAGGGGGTAGCGACTGTTTACCAAAAACACAGGGCTCTGCGAAGTCGCAAGACGACGTATAGGGTCTGACGCCTGCCCGGTGCTGGAAGGTTAAGAGGAGATGTGCAAGCATTGAATTGAAGCCCCAGTAAACGGCGGCCGTAACTATAACGGTCCTAAGGTAGCGAAATTCCTTGTCGGGTAAGTTCCGACCTGCACGAATGGCGTAACGACTTCCCCGCTGTCTCCAACGTAGACTCAGTGAAATTGAATTCCCCGTGAAGATGCGGGGTTCCTGCGGTTAGACGGAAAGACCCCGTGCACCTTTACTATAGCTTTACACTGGCATTTGTGTCTGTATGTGTAGGATAGGTGGTAGACTTTGAAGCAGGGGCGCTAGCCTTTGTGGAGTCATCCTTGAAATACCACCCTTACCGATATGGATGTCTAACCGCAGTCCGTTATCCGGATTCGGGACCGTGTATGGTGGGTAGTTTGACTGGGGCGGTCGCCTCCTAAAGAGTAACGGAGGCGCGCGATGGTAGGCTCAAAACGGTCGGAAATCGTTTGTTGAGTGCAATGGCATAAGCCTGCCTGACTGTGAGACTGACAAGTCGAGCAGAGTCGAAAGACGGTCATAGTGATCCGGTGGTCCCGTGTGGAAGGGCCATCGCTCAACGGATAAAAGGTACGCCGGGGATAACAGGCTGATGACCCCCAAGAGTCCATATCGACGGGGTTGTTTGGCACCTCGATGTCGACTCATCGCATCCTGGGGCTGGAGCAGGTCCCAAGGGTATGGCTGTTCGCCATTTAAAGCGGTACGTGAGTTGGGTTCAGAACGTCGTGAGACAGTTCGGTCCCTATCTGCCGTGGGTGTTGGAATATTGACAGGACCTGTCCCTAGTACGAGAGGACCGGGATGGACGTATCTCTGGTGGACCTGTTGTGGCGCCAGCCGCATAGCAGGGTAGCTATATACGGACGAGATAACCGCTGAAGGCATCTAAGCGGGAAACTCACCTGAAAACTAGTATTCCCTGAGAACCGTGGTAGACCACCACGTTGATAGGTCAGGTGTGGAAGTGTGGTAACACATGAAGCTTACTGATACTAATCGTTCGATCGACTTGATCGTTCTCATTTCCCATATTCTTTCTTAAATTAGCAGAAAAATAAACAGCTTCTCGATATGTCTATGCTCTTTGCTGACTTGGTGGTTATGGCGGAGTGAACGCACCCGATCCCATCCCGAACTCGGCCGTGAAACGCTCCAGCGCTGATGGTACTTTGCCTTAAGGCACGGGAGAGTAAGTCGCCGCCAGGTCTGCTAAGCGCATAGATCAAACTTCTCAATAATTTAAAAAAAATATAACTAAAAAATAGAATAAAATATAATAAGGCGTCGACAAAAAAAACAACTTATTATATCCTTATTGACGCGGGGTGGAGCAGCCCGGTAGCTCGTCAGGCTCATAACCTGAAGGCCGCAGGTTCAAATCCTGCCCCCGCAACCACTTCTTAATAGTTAACCCTATAATATTCCCTAGCATTCCGTAATAGTAACTTGGCTCTTCTCAATCTAAACAGAGATATGTCAAACGAAAGAGATGATATGCTCAATAAGCCTAATTAAAAAAGCTTTTAAAATTTTAATCAATCCATACTCGCCTCTCTTTACATGCTAATCACTCTACAGACATCATTGAAATATCATAGATAAACATGATAATTCATTAAGCCATGAAAACCTCCTCAAACCTTCAGAAAAAAAACCTGCTGAACCCAGAAATAGTGAAAAAAATCATTCTCGATGGGCATAATTGGTGGAAATATCCATGAAAAGGAGACTGTTTTGCATAATCAAAAATGTGCTCAGCACACCGTGAAAACAAATCCTGCCAAAAAAAGACCTATGAGCGGCTTTGGGGCTGGATCGGATTCTTCTCATCCCTAAAAGAACGCAATAGGACTCATAAGGGGTATGCTACTAATGAAGCAGAGATAGGCAGAGAATGCTTTCTTCTCTCTGAAACGATAAATCTAAAAGCTCTTCTTAATACTGGAAAACAAAAATAGCATCAAGCTCTGAAAATAAAAGCAGGAGGAAACATGTCGTAGCGTGTAAACGCATGGAGTGAAATGCTAATCACTCGAAACTCTTCTCACGTAACAGAGATATAATCGAAAACGCTATGGAAAAAGGAGAAAACGTACGAGTGCGTAAATACCCGTAGAATTATGCTGAGGAGATATAGGAGGACTCGCAACTCTGCCCTGCGTAAAAAACGCAATGCAGAAATAGGGGATACTCCGCTAAACATTATGCCCTCTGAAACAACTAGAAAAAAGAGCGTAGAGGTGTATGTAATTCACACAAAGAAACACTCCTCAAAAACTAAATCTAAGCTCAGCTTCTCTCTCTTTTACGATATCCCGCCCTTTGTCCTATGTGTGCCTGTATATCTTCATCCTTAAAACAATCTGCTAACTTTTTGTAACAAAAAACTGCACATAATTCCTTGACCACCTAAACTATCTATATCCCTAACTACTCAGGCGGATTTTTACTTAGAAAGCTTTTGGGGAAAGCTTTTGGGGTACTGAGCCTATGCCTATATCTGTGGGGGCAGTGCTTTACGGCTCAGATAGAGAAATAACAGCTTTTTACACTATCCTAACATACATAAAGCAACCTTAAGAGAAAAAACTCCAAAAGTTACATATCCTTATCCTTGGCGCAATGTACTATCGGGACATCTCACATCATCTCTTAGACATCTGCTCTAGCCCCATTTACCGTTTCTAGGGTGACATGTTCTTTAAAGAATTGATGATTTTTGCGATCTTTTTTAGAAACCAGCGTAATGAGAGAGAAAGTCTGCCGTGAGAAAAAGAAGGAGCAGCTTTTTGCTTTTGCAGCCATTGGTCCTGATGTTTGAACGGAAGCTGGCAGTGGTAAGGGGAAAGCCATAGAGTACGTGATCACTAAATTTTATCCCGTTATAGGAATATCGGATTTTATAAGCTATAGAGAAGGCTATACCGAGGGGATGGGGGGCTCTGAAGTCTTAAAGAGAAGATTGGATAATCTTCAGAGCACAAAATTATATGTCTACTAGAAAAAATAAGGGCCTTCTTGTATCTCATGTGCTTCTTATTCCACACCGTTCCAAAGCTAGTATCTCTAGCCTCAGTACAACGAGGTATAAATCGGATGATGTCTTACCCTACCTTAAATATACTTTTGTGAAAATTACTTTAAAGGTCGTGTGTTAGCTTATGCAAAATCTTTTATGGAAAGAGCTTATTGCTCTAAGAG
>NZ_JBHIOY010000025.1:0-7781 GCF_042195785.1 Bartonella sp. AP58NXGY
AGCTTTGTTCAGCAAGACAAAACAACGCATCGTCTCACTATTGGAGGTGCAGTAGAAGGTAGTGAAATCAACATTGCTAACAGTAAGAAAGAAGACCGGACGCTTTCTGGTGTTAAGAAAGCAGAGCGTATGAATGAAGCTGTTAACAAAGGTCAGCTTGATGAAAGTTTAGAGAAGTTTTCTAACAGTCTTCAATCAGATGACTCGGCTGTTGTTCATTATGATAAAAAAGAGGGTGATAATAACACTATAAATTATGCGAGTGTGACTTTAGGTAAAGGTAAGGATAAGGCGGCTGTAGGTTTGCATAATGTTGCTGATGGTCAGATTGCTAAGGATTCACGTGATGCAATCACGGGTGGACAGGTTAACAAAATCGGTGAGGATGTAGCTAAGTTTTTAGGTGGAGAAGCATCCTTTAAAGAGGGTGTTTTTACAGCTCCAACTTATAAAATTTCTAATGTTTCTGACGATGGTACAGTAACGACTAATTCATATAACGATGTTGGTAGCGCCTTTGCGGGTCTTGATACGAGTGTCAAGAATGTGAACACTCATCTGTCTAATGAGGTCAAAAAGTTTGATGAAAAACTGAGTAATATTACGCAAGCAGTTCAAGGCGATGCATTGTTATGGGGCAAGACTAAAGGTGCGTTTGTAGCGACGCATGGGGACAATAAAGAGAACAGCAAGCTTACATCACTTGCAGCTGGCTCTATAGTATCAGGCTCGAGTGATGCGATTACGGGTGGACAGATTTATGATCTGCAGAAACAGTTTGCGACGTATTTTGGTGGAGGTGCAGGTTATAATGAAAAGGGAGAATGGGTTGCACCTACCTTCAAGCTTAAAACTGTCAATTCTGATGGTAGTGCTGGTGAGGAAAAGGTTTACAATAGTGTATCGGAAGCATTTGCTGGAGTTGCGAGTTCTATTACGAATGTCCATAATGATGTAACTAATGTTATCAGTGATAGCCTTATCAAGCAGGATGATGACACGAAGGTTATCACTATTGGTAAAGAAGCAGAGGGTACAGAACTCAATATTGCCAACAGTAAGAAAGAAGAACGGACACTTTCAGGTGTTAAGGCAGGAGTGCTTTCAGCAGAATCGACAGAAGTTGTAAATGGCTCTCAGTTATTTGCGACTAATAAAAATGTTACGACAGTGAGTACTAATCTAGACAGTGTTTCTAAAAATACATCGAGCTATTTAGGTGGTGGTGCTGATGTGCTTGTAGGCAATCTTCCGACGTATGTTGTTGGTGGTCAGTCATATCATGATGTTGGTTCAGCCTTTAGCGGTGTTGATACATCGCTGACAGATCTTCATAATGAGCTTTCTAAGAACAGCAATGAACTTACACAGACCATTGAGCAGAATGCTTTGTTGTGGAATGATGAAGCCAATGCCTTTGTAGCACGTCATGTAAAGAACAAAGAGAAAGATGGTCAAGTTATAGCGGAACAAGAAAACAGCAAATTAAAGTTTCTATTAGATGGAGAAATTTCTAAAGGTTCGACAGAAGCGATCACGGGCAATCAGCTTTATTCAATGAATCAGACATTTGCTGAGTATTTTGGTGGAGGAGCTGGTTATGATAAAGATGGAAAATGGAAAGCTCCAAGTTTTGTGATCAAGAAAGTTGATGCAGAAGGTAAAGAAAGTGAGGAAAGCTATAAGAGTGTAGCGGAAGCATTTGCTGGTGTTGCAAGTTCTATTACGAATGTTCATAATGATATAACCAATGTAGTGAGTGAAAGCCTTGTCAAGCAGGATAACGAAACGGCTCCTATCACTGTTGGTAAGGAAACAAATGGCACTGTAATCAATGTTGCAAACAAAAACGGTGTGAAACGGGTTATTTCTGGTGTAGAGGATGCAAAAGATAATAATGATGCCGTTAACAAGGGTCAGCTTGATGCAAGTTTGAAGGAACTTTCTACCAGCCTACAGTCAGAGGATTCAGCTGTTGTTCATTACGATAAAAAAGAGGGTGATAATGGCGGCATTGATTACACGAGTGTAACTTTAGGTAAAGGTAAGGATAAGGCAGCTGTAGGTTTGCATAATGTTGCTGATGGTCAGATTACCAAGGGTTCACATGATGCGATTACGGGTGGACAGATTAATAAAATCGGTGAGGATGTAGCTAAGTTTTTAGGTGGAGAAGCATCCTTTAAAGATGGAGCTCTTACACAGCCAAGGTATAAATTATCGCATATTTCTGAAGATGGCCAGGTAAGCACGAGCGCCTTTGATGGTGTGGGGGGTGCGTTTGAAGGTCTTGATGATAATATCAAAAATGTGAATCAGCGTATTAAGGAAGTTTCAGAAGGAGTTGCACAAGATTCTTTGAATTGGAGTAATGAAGCCAAAGCGTTTGTAGCTAAGCATGGAACGGAAGGAAGCAATAGCAAAATTACGTTTCTAGCAAATGGTGAGATTACCGCTAAATCAACGGATGCTGTCACGGGAGGTCAGCTTTATTCAATGAATCAGACATTTGCGACGTATTTTGGTGGAGGTGCAGGTTATAATGAAAAGGGAGAATGGGTTGCACCTACCTTCAAGCTTAAAACCGTGAAAGATGATGGCAGCACTGGTGAGGAAAGTTATAAAAGTGTAGCGGAAGCACTTTCTGATATTAGTAGTTCAGTCACGAATGTTCATCATGATGTGACTAATGTTGTCAGTGATAGCCTTGTCAAGCAGGATGAGAAGACGAAAGTTATCGCTGTTGGTAAAGAAGTAGCAGGTACAGAACTCAATATCGCAAATAAAGACAAAGGGGATAGGATTCTTTCAGGTGTTAAGGCAGCAACGAAGAATAATGAAGCGGTTAACAAGGGTCAGCTTGATGAAAGTTTGAAGAATCTTTCTACCAGTCTTCAGTCTGATGAATCAGCTGTTGTTCATTACGATAAAAAAGAGGGTGATAATGGCGGAATTGATTACACGAGTGTAACTTTAGGTAAAGGTAAGGATGCAGGACCAGTTGCACTTCATAATGTCAAAGATGGTGCCATTGGTGAGAGTTCACATGATGCGATTAATGGTAGTCAGATCAATACAATTTCTCAGAATGTGGCTAAATTCCTTGGTGGTGGTGCGGCGTTTAAAGATGGCGTGTTTACAGGACCGACCTATAGTTTATCCAAGGTTGATGCAGCTGGTAATATAACAAATGGCTCTTTTGATAATGTTGGTAGTGCATTTACTGGTCTTGATGAGAATATCAAGAATGTGAATGCACGGATTAAGGAAGTTTCAGAAGGAGTAGCGCAAGATTCTTTGAATTGGAGTAATGAAGCCAATGCTTTTGTAGCGCGTCATGAGAAGAAGCAAGAAGAAAAAGGCAGAGCTGTAAGGACACAAGAAAACAGTAGAATTACGTTTCTAGCAAATGGTGAGATTAGCGCTAAATCAACGGATGCTGTCACTGGTAATCAACTTTATTCAATGAATCAGACATTTGCGACGTATTTTGGTGGAGGTGCAGGTTATAATGAAAAGGGAGAATGGGTTGCACCTACCTTCAAGCTTAAAACCGTGAAAGATGATGGCAGCACTGGTGAGGAAAGTTATAAAAGTGTAGCGGAAGC
Source organism: Bartonella sp. AP58NXGY (assembly GCF_042195785.1). NCBI lineage: Bacteria > Pseudomonadati > Pseudomonadota > Alphaproteobacteria > Hyphomicrobiales > Bartonellaceae > Bartonella > Bartonella sp. AP58NXGY. Next base: position 3,609 of record NZ_JBHIOY010000025.1, read on the forward strand.
ACTTTCTGATATTAGTAGTTCTATCACGAATGTTCATAATGATGTAACTAATGTTGTCAGTGATAGCCTTATCAAGCAGGATGATGATACGAAGGTTATCACTATTGGTAAAGAAGTAGCAGGTACAGAAATAAGTCTTCTGGACGAAAAGGGCAAAGAACGGACGCTTTCAGGTGTTAAAGCGGCAGAGAATGACAATGAAGCAGTCAATAAAGCGCAGCTTGATGCAAGTCTGAAGGATCTTTCTACCAGCCTTCAGTCTGATGATTCAGCTGTTGTTCACTACGATAAGCTGGCAGATGGTAAAACTGATTATAGCAGTGTGACTTTAGGTAAAGGTAAGGATGCAGGACCAGTTGCACTTCATAATGTAGCGGATGGTACCATTGCTGAAAATTCACATGATGCGATTAATGGTAGTCAGATCCACACGATTTCTCAGAATGTGGCTAAAATCCTTGGTGGTGATGCGGCGTTTAAAGATGGTAGCTTTACCAACCCTACTTATAAATTATCTCATGTTTCTGAGGAAGGAAAAGTAACAGACGGTTCTTATAACGATGTCGGTAGTGCTTTTACTGGACTTGATAAAAATATCAAGAATGTGAATCAGCGTATTAAAGAAGTTTCTGAAAGTGTAGCACAGGATTCTTTGAACTGGAGCGAGGCAGATAGTGCCTTTGTAGCTCTTCATGGGGAAGGTAAAGGCAAAAGCAATAGCAAATTGAAGTTTTTGTTAGATGGAGACGTTTTTAAAGGTTCGACAGAAGCAATAACCGGTAATCAGCTTTATTCGATGGGTAGTGCGCTTGCGACATATTTCGGTGGTGGTGCTAAGTATGAAAAAGGAGAGTGGGTTGCACCTACCTTCAAGCTTAAAACCGTCAATGGTGATGGTACTGAAATTGAAAAAAGCTATCAGAGTGTAGCGGATGCATTTGCAGGTGTTGCGAGTTCTATTACGAATGTTCATAATGATGTGACGAATGTTGTCAGTGATAGCCTTGTTAAGCAGGATAATGAAACTGCACCTATCACTGTTGGTAAAGAAACGAGCGGTACAGAAATTAATATTGCAAATAAGGATCAAGCAGATCGGACGCTTTCTGGTGTGAAGGCCGCAACGAAGAATAATGAAGCAGTTAACAAAGGTCAGCTTGATGAAAGTCTGAAGGAACTTTCTAACAATCTTCAGTCAGATGAATCGGCTGTTATTCATTACGATAAAAAGGAAAAGGGTGAAACTGATTACACGAATGTGACTTTAGGAAAAGGTAAGGATTCTTCCTCAGTTTCACTCCATAATGTTGCTGATGGTAAGATTATTAAGGATTCACATGATGCAATTACGGGTGGTCAGATCAATAAAATTGGTGAGGATATTGCTAAGTTCTTAGGTGGAGAAGCATCCTTTAAAGATGGTAGCTTTACCAACCCTACTTATAAATTATCTCATGTTTCTGAGGAAGGAAAAGTAACAGACGGTTCTTATAACGATGTCGGTAGTGCTTTTACTGGACTTGATAAAAATATCAAGAATGTGAATCAGCGTATTAAAGAAGTTTCTGAAGGTGTAGCACAGGATTCTTTAAACTGGAGCGAGGCAGATAGTGCCTTTGTTGCAAAACATGGAGAGAAAAAAACGAATAGCAAAATTACCTCTCTTCAGAATGGTGACATTACAGCTACTTCAAGCGATGCGATAGCTGGTAATCAGCTTCATAGTCTTGGTAGCAGTGTTGCTGCGTATTTCGGTGGTAACGCTAGTTATGAGAATGGCACATGGAAAGCTCCCAATTTTGTTATCAAGAAAGTTGATGCAGAAGGCAAGGAAAGTGAGAAAAGCTATAATAGTGTAGCGGAAGCTCTTTCTGATATTAGTACTTCTGTTACGAATGTTCATAATGATGTGACGAATGTTGTCAGTGATAGTCTTGTTAAACAAGATAAAGAGGGCGCTCCTATTACCATTGGTAAGGAAACAGGTGGTACTATAATTAATCTTCAAAACAAGAGTAATGAGAACCGAACCATTTCCGGTGTAATAGGTGGAACAATCTCTAAAGATTCAATTGAGGCGATAAATGGTTCTCAGCTTTTTGAGACAAATGATAAGGTTGCGACCTATTTCGGCGGTGGCGCTAAATATGAAAATGGTACGTGGAGCGCTCCAACTTTTAAAGTGAAGTCAGTTAACTCTGATGGTCAGGAAAAAGATGAGACTTATCAGAATGTAGCAGATGCTTTGACTGATGTTGGTAGTTCTATCACGAATGTTAAAAATGATATCACAAAGAAAATTAACAATGAAATTGCCAATGTGAAAGGTGATAGCCTTATTAAGAAAGAGGAAAAAACAAATCTTATCACTATTGGTAAGGAAGTAGAAGGCGTTGAAATCAATATTGCCAATAAGGACAAAGGGGATCGGACTCTTTCTGGTTTGAAGGCAGCAACGAAGAATAATGAAGCCGTTAACAAAGGTCAGCTTGATGAAAGTCTGAAAGAACTTTCTAATAATCTTCAGTCAGATGATTCAGCTGTTATTCATTACGATAAAAAGGAAAAGGGTGAAATTGATTATACGAATATAACTTTAGGAAAAGGTAAGGGTTCTACCTCTGTTGGTCTTCATAATGTTGCTGATGGTGTGATTTCTGAGAGTTCACATGATGCAGTCACGGGTGGTCAGATCAATAAAATTGGTAAGGATATTGCTAAGTTCTTAGGTGGAGAATCCTCCTTTAAAAATGGCGTTCTTACACAGCCAACCTATAAATTATCCGAGGTTTCTGAAGAAGGTAAGGTAAAAGATAAATCGTATACTGGTGTTGGCACGGCTTTTTCAGGTCTTAATGAAAATATCAAGCATGTAAATCAGCGCATTAAAGAAGTATCAGAAGGCGTTGCACAGGATTCTTTAAATTGGAGTAGTGCTGAGGGTGCATTTTTAGCACAGCATGGGGAGAAAGAGGGAACAAAAACGAATAGCAAGATTAAGTTTCTTGCAAATGGAGAGGTTACTGAAAGCTCAAGCGATGCTATAGCTGGTAATCAGCTCCATGCGTTAGGTGATAGTGTTGCGAAAACTTTAGGCGGTAACGCTAGCTATGAAAACGGCAAATGGACAAATCCTACATTCAAGTTTAAGAGCGTTAATGAGGATGGTAGTAAAGTTGAAGATAAAGATTATAGTACTGTAGCGGAAGCTTTTGCTGGTGTAGGGACCTCTTTTGAGAATCTTCAAAAAGAGTTTACTCAAAGCAACACAGAGGTTACTGAAAATATTAAGCAGAATGCATTGTTGTGGAGTGATGAAGATAGTGCGTTTGTAGCGACGCATGGGGATGCGAAAGGCAGCAGTAAAATTAAGTTTCTTGCTGCTGGTAATATTGCAGAAGATTCAACAGAAGCAGTAAATGGTTCCCAGCTTTTTGCGACCAATAAGAGTGTTGCAACTTATTTAGGTGGTAGCGCTAGCTATGAAAATGGCACATGGACAGCCCCTACATTCACGGTTAAGAGCGTTAATGAGGATGGCGCAACAGAGGATAAAGACTATCACGATGTTGCATCTGCCTTTGTTGGTGTAGGTACCTCTTTCACCAATGTGAATAATTCTATAACGAATATTCATAATGAGCTTAAGAATGAGATTAATAAAGTTGTAGGAGATAGTCTTGTTAAGCAGGATTCTGAAACGAAAGTAATCAAGATTGGGGCTGAAACAGAAGGTAGTACAATCACAATTTCAAACAGTAATGGTGATACACGTAGTATTTTTGGCGTGAAAGCGGCAACCCTCTCTGAAGGCTCGACAGAAGCAGTAAATGGTTCCCAGCTTTATTCCTTAAATAAGACACTAGCGACATATTTTGGTGGAGGTGCGAGCTATGAAAATGGCGCATGGACGGCGCCTACTTTCAAAGTTACGACCTTTAATGAATCTGGAAATGCTGAAGAACATAGCTATGCCAATATTGCAGATGCGTTTGCAGGTGTAAGTAGTTCATTCACGAAGCTTCACAATGATATTACAGATAATATTGAGCAAAATGCATTGTTGTGGAGTGATGAAGATAGTGCGTTTGTAGCGCTTCATGGGCAAGGTGACACAAGAAGCAAGAGCAAACTGAAGTTACTTTTAGATGGAGATATTTCTGAAGGGTCTAG
>NZ_JBHIOY010000026.1:0-1767 GCF_042195785.1 Bartonella sp. AP58NXGY
TGAGCAATATCAAGCAGATTGCCATCATCATCTTTTTCTTTTGTACTGGTCTTTAGTGTCCATGTTGTCTTGTTTTTTAGATCAAAACGTACAGTTCTATCTTTAGCAATATTCGCTCTGCCCTCTAGAGTAGACTGATCAGCGCTTAAGGTGAAGGTGCCATTGGAGATCGCTTTAACCTCTTTATTGTTCCAATAATTGTCATTTTTCCAAGATTTTGGATCTTCGAAAAGACCATCTCCTAACAATACATCAGCATGGATTTCTGAATTTTTGAGATTGACTGTACCGATTGATAAAGTTGGAATATCTTCCATGTTTGTGTTAGTGAAACCTCCAACAAAAACTCCAGTGCCGTTGTCAACGGAGAGGTTTGTATTGGTCAAATTGATTTCATTGTTTTGATGTTTTTCTAGATCACTTGATTCATCTGGGTCAATATTATAGAGAGCTATAAATTGCAAACCAGCAACTCCTGCTGTTAGAGAAGCATTCTGGACATCAATATGTCCGTTAAATGCCGCCCATAGTGCAACTTTTTTTGCTTCTATTTTATTTTTTATTGTATTCTCTGCTGCTCCAATATAACCATTCGTCATCTTAATTGTGCTATTATTTCCTGCAAAAAGACCAACATCAAAATTTTGAATGATTGTTTTACCATTTAATTCGATTGCACTACCAAGTTCCGCAACGTTTACAGCAACGGTTTGTTTTTTATTTTCACCACCAGTTATTGTTAAATCTCCGCTAATGATTTTACTTCCACCGTCTGCATAAAAACCTTCATCGACATTTTGAATGGTTGTTTTGCCCATTAACCTAACTTCACTACCAGAGTCCGATGTCCATATACCAGTGCGTTCGTTGTCGGGGACTTCAAGTGCTTCACCACCGATTATCGATAAGTTTTCGCTAATGATTTTACCTCCATTAACGGTATTGAGTCCGCCCAAAGTATTGTTAATTGTTGTATCACCATGCAATTGAATTGTGCTGTCATTGCCACTTACAAATGCACCGCTTCCTTTTCCCTCTGTTGTTAAAGCAACATCTGTGGCATCAATATGCCCTCCGTTGATTGCGAATAACGCTGTTTCGTTCGCGGCTACGGATCCTCCCGTCATTGTGATGGTGGATTTTGAACCTTCTGCATAGAGTCCAACATTATCAGATGATGTAATGTTTGCATTGTTTTTCAAGATAATCGTACTACCACCTTCTGCACTTGCTCCTACGTCACGTCCACTAAATGCCCCTCCTGAGATTGTTATTGTCGAATCATGGTCTGCAACTATACTGGCGGCTGCTTGAGTCACTGTTACATCTTTTAAAGTGACGGTACTTTTATCTGCTTTTATTCCAAAGTTTAGTAACGTATCGTCTTTCCCACTCGATATCTTCACACCTTCTAGCTTGTTTTCGCTGCTGTTACTGTTTAAGAAACCAGCACCAACTAAAGAAGTTTTAATGGTTCCTCCAGTCATCTTGATTGCACCATCGTTTAGTATTTGAAGCCCGAGTGCACTATTACTAATCGTTGTATTTCCAAGTAATTCAATTACACTGCTTTCGCCAACAGAAAATACACCAGACGATATATCGTCGTCACTTGGAGCCACATCTGTGACAGTTAGAGCCACATCTGTAACAGTAATATGGCCGCCATCTTCAGCAACCAATGCATTGTCTTTCCCTGTGACGTTTCCTCCCGTCATTGTGATGGTGGATTTTGAACCTTCTGCATAGAGTCCAACGTTATCAGAT
>NZ_JBHIOY010000026.1:1867-7158 GCF_042195785.1 Bartonella sp. AP58NXGY
AATTCAATCATGCTACCAAGGTCATCAGAAGCTACACCAAGTCCATCACCATTTGTTTTTAGGATGACATCTGTGACAATAATATGCCCACCGTATGTTGTCGTTATTGCTTCCTCTTTTGCTGTTACGCTCCCTCCCGTCATTTCGATGATGGATTTTGAACCTTCCGCATAGAGTCCAGCATCATTATATGATGTAATTTTTGCATCGCCAGTTAAAGTGATGTTGCCGCCGTTTTGAGCAAATATTGCTGCTTTTTCTGCATTAAATGATCCTCCTAAGACTTTTACTGTGGAATCATATGCATCTATGGCAGTTTGTGCTTGCGTCACTGTTACATTATTTAAAGTGACATTACTGTTAGTTGCCTTGATTCCATTGATTAGTGGCGCATCATCTTTCCCACTTGATATCACTACATCTTTCAGTTTGTTTTCTTTGCTCTTGCTGTCCAAGAAGAAAGCACCAACTTTGGAAGCTGTAATGCTTCCCCCAGTCATTTTGATTGCGCCACTCTCTTGTGTTTTGAGCCCGATTGTAGCATCATTAATCGTTGTACTAGATAATTCAACCACACTGTTTTTGCCTTGAGACAAGGCACCGAATCCACTTTCGATTTTATTATCATTAGTAGATGTATTAGGGTTATTCCTCTTTGCTGTTAGAGTACTACCCGTGACAGTAATATGTCCACCTTCGTCTGCAGATAATGCTGCATCTTTTCCAATTACGCTTCCTCCTGTCATTATAATTTCGCTCTTTTCATCGATGGCATGAAGTCCGTTACCATTAGATGAGGTAACGTTAGTACCGCCATCTACAGTAATGGTGGTGCCGCTCATAGCATATACGCCATCCATTTTACCTTCGAATGATCCTCCGGATACGTTGATTCGAGAATTATTATTTGCGAGTATACCAACTTCTGCGTGCGTAACGTTTACATTTGTTAAAGTGATGTTACTTCCATTATCTGATTGCACTCCAATGAGTTGTGAAATTTCATTTTTATTATTTGATATCACTACATTTTGCAGTATATTTTTATCGCTGCCGTCAATATAAACGCCAGTTTGAGAAGTTGTAATGTTCCCCCCAGTTAGGTTGATGTTAGCGCCGTCTTTTACAGAAATACCGAAACGAACATCAGAATCAGTGCCTTGAATATTTAAGCCATTTAATTTAAGCGCACTGTTAGCACCTTCAACTGTTACAACATACTTATCATTGCTTGTATCTGCATTTGTGCTTTCATTTCCAGTTACAGTTACAGTGCTACCGGTGATTTTTCCTTTGTCTTTTACATAAATAGTCTCGTACGTTTTTTCGGATACTTCTTGTTGTTTTCCCTCAGAAACTTCGAGATTTTCAGCATGTGCACTGAACTGGATGTTGAACAGGATGATAGCGGCTGTAGCCGTGCATGATAAAAGAGATGTTTTATACACTAGTATTTCCCTTATGAGAGCCCCCAAATATTCATTTCCCCGCGAACTTCATAAGAAGAAGTGAAAATGGATAATTGTTATTAATTTCAGTAATTGTCCTTATTTGGTAAGATATTTTTGATTTTTTGTCAAAATTAAAAAATAAATAATATTAAATTTGTGTGAATTTATATTGAGCACACAATGTGTTTGTAATTATTTATATTATATAATTAAATTTATTGTAAATCTCTATTATAGAAATTATAAATATTATTATAATAATTACATAATTTATATTATTTTTTATAAAGTAATGATATTATTTTCTGTAATACTTATGCATTTTTATAGATTGTCAATGTAAGTGATGACGGTAATACTCAAACACTGTTGCTAGCACTTTTGATTATTTATACCTTATTTATCATAATATTCTAATATATTTGATCTTGATATCCAAAGGAGTTTGATGTTCTAGTATTAAGAATACATTTTTTCTCCTGTTGGGGATATTTTAATAGTATACGACTAAGTTTTTATAAGCTGTTGATGTATCGATGACATTTGAAAGAGCAAGAGCCCAAGCTTATAAATCATTAATCAATGAAGATGCTTCAAGTTGAAGGCTTTAAATCAACAGTGCTTTTATATCATCAAAGTGCACTTTCATTGAAGGATCATTGCTTTCATTATTTTGAATTTTTGACATATTCTTGACAAGAAAATTTAAAAAATTACTTCTGAGAAAATTTTTATAATACAATAAAATATGTAACGTTTTTATGGTGATAGGTTTATGAGATATAAAGTTAAATTGGTAATCACCGTGATTGCTTTTACTCTCTCTGGTTGTTTTAACCTTGATTCTGAAAAGTTAAGAAGGGACAAGAGGCTTTATCATGATGCATTTATGTGGCCTATGAAAGAAAAGTCTCTTGAGAAAAATTATACTGCTATCATCATGGCTGATCCGCAACCGTGGCGTTTAAACTCTGGTGATGCCAATGGAATATCAAACAGAGAGCCATGGTTAAAGATAAATGAGCAGGTTGCTGGTGTGATAAAAGCGCACAAGGCCGCGTTCCATATTGTCAATGGTGATCTGACGGAGTTTGGACAACAAAAAAACTATGATGATTATAAAAATGTTTATAAAACTCTTGGAGCGCCTGTCTATGAGGGGCTAGGGAATCACGATTATGCCAATAATGTTGGTAATTGTACAAATCCTCAAGAATTCAATTTTTACAAAGATGCTTGTGCTATAAGTGCAGTTTCAAGAATGGTATCGGAAATAAAAAAATACCGTAGTCAATTATTGCATTTCAATGCAGATGTTACTGAAAGTTTGGTTCCCATTTCGGGTGGAAATATTCTCTCGATAAGGGGGAGTTTGAGTTATTCTTGGGATTATGGAGATGTTCACTATGTGCAGCTTCACAATTATCCAAGCTATACTGTTGGTTTGAAGGGGCAGTCTACAGAAGTGCAAATCAATAAATCTTTAGATTGGCTTAAGAACGATTTAGCTGCTGCTGATGCAAGAGGTAAAGTGACAATCATTAATTTTCATGATGCGCGTGCTGCTTCCATTGATGGTGAATCCTTTTTTATTCGTAAAAAGAATGCTAAAGATTTGTCGATCTTTAAGTCAATTATTATCTCTCATAATGTTAAAGCAATCTTCGTGGGGCATACGCATTATCAGTCCTATTGCCGTGCGAAAAATGATAAGGTTTTTGGGAATATCCCTATCTATACAGCTGGTGCGCTTTTTAATGGAGATTATTACCTCATAGATGTGAAGGGAAAGACTATTCACGTTAAAGCCTATAATGGAGAAATAGGAAAACCGCTTTTAATTAAAGATCTTGGTGTTATAGGGAAAGACACCCAATTTTCCGCAAATTGCAGTCAGTTATAATAGGATTTTTTTCTCTGTTTTAAGGCATGAGGGAAAAACGTATCATATGTGCGGATTTAAAGAGCAATGAGAGTATCTGAGTGTTACTTAAAAATAGAATAAAAAATCAGATATCTTTTTATATATTTTTTCAAAGCTGCTAAGATTTCAGGTTAAGCGCTATAAGTGCAATGGTTTAATGTGAACAGAGCTTTAATACAAAACAGAATAATGTTTTTTATTCTATTTTTTCTTTTTTAGACGTTCATCTTTGAAGAGAAGGTGAGTGGGTCGAGGGAGTGTTCATAATTTGCTATCACACGTTGTCAAGAATTCCCAAGAAAGCTGTTTCTATTGGTTTTTTGTGGTATAATTATCAAGTTATGCCCTTTGTTAGAGTTTATAATATCTACTCGTGTGCAACTCTTTTCTTTTTCATAAGAAAAGTTTTTTGTTTTGATCAATTTTTTATTTATAGCATTCAAACAATTGATGTTTTATGATGCTGTACAATTTTTCTTCTTGCGATCCATGACTCTTCTGGTTGCTGTGTTTCGCGGAGTTATGATCTCAGGAAGTGCATTTTCTGCCTCTTTTGGTTTTATTGGGACAGTGATCGAAGTGGTTGGGGCAGGTATTGCCTCTGTTGTGGGAGCTGTTTTTACCCCAATAGGGGCTGTGGTTGCTGCTGTTGTGGCGGTTGTCCTTGCTGCTGGTTTTGCTTTGTGGAAATACTGGGACCGTTTCTCTTCTTTTGTCAAAGGTTTTGCACGGGGGGTATCTCGGGCTTGGGGGCGTGCCTTTGAAGCCGTCATGCGCTTTTTTGGTGCCGATACTACCACCATAACCAAATGGAAAAACATCATTGCTGCTGCTTTCGACTTCTCTTCCCATTGGCAAAAGTTTAAACAAGGACTTTCCTCTGTTGTCGAGTGGTTTGGCAATTTGTGGGAGGGCGTTAAACAAAGCTTTTCCAACTTTTGGCAATGGTTGAAGAGTTTTTTTACACAGGAAAAGCTCTCGGAGAGTGCCAAGGCTGGTATGGAACAAGCGGGCGAAGATCTGGCTAATTCGATTGTCGATGGCTTTATGTCGTCTATCTCACAATTGATGGATTTTTGTAAATCTTTGCCTAGCCGCATTAAGGGGTGGATTGGTTCCATTGATGTAAGAGAGTTTTTGCCAAGTTTTTTGGGGGGTAAAACAGCCATCCAACCGATTGCACAATTTGCGGGGGCGGGGCATGCCAATTACTCTGCGAGAGAGCAAAGAGACAAAGACCGTTCCCCCATCACACACAATCAAAACGTCACAGTGCATGTTAATGGGGCGCGTGAACCCATGGCCACTGGTCGTGCGGTTGCCCATGCTTTGCAACGGGCACGTGCCAATGCGCTGCATGGCGGGACAGAATGATACGGGCTGCAGAATAAGGGAAAAGATGGCGTACTGGAAAGAACACAATGAGGGGAGGGATGAAGTGCTAGGAGAGCGCAATGGTAGGAGAGATGCAATGTTACGTTTTGAAAGAGATGACGTGCTGGAAGGGATACAATCAAGGGGAGGGCGTCTATGAGAGATCCTTTGCTGATGTTAGGACCACATCTTTTTTATGTGGACTGGCTGAATTTCCAATCTTTTGAGGAAGAGTTTTCTGCTTCATGGGTTTGCCTAGAGCGTTTTGGTGAGGCTCCCGGTTTGCAATTTACCGGCTATGGCAATGATCCTAAAACCATCCATGGGGTGTTGTTTCCAGAAGAGTTTGGGGACCGGGTAGCGATAGATGCCATCACCAGAACCATTCGTGCTGCCAAGCCCGTTCAGATGATCCGTTGGATGAGTGACAATGGCTATAGCGCCATTCTCCATGGATCAGTGGTGATCACCAGTGTCACGAAAGATCACGACTATATTAGTCGCTCTGGTCAATCGGGGCGCATTCGCTATGCCATTAGCTT
>NZ_JBHIOY010000027.1:0-5452 GCF_042195785.1 Bartonella sp. AP58NXGY
CTAGACCCTTCAGAAATATCTCCATCTAAAAGTAACTTCAGTTTGCTCTTGCTTCTTGTGTCACCTTGCCCATGAAGTGCTACAAACGCACTATCTTCATCACTCCACAACAATGCATTCTGCTTAATATTGTCAGTAACCTCTGTGTTGCTTTGAGTAATCTCTTTTTGAAGATTCTCAAAAGAGAGCCCTACACCAGCAAAAGCTGCCGCTACAGTACTATAATCTTTATCTTCAACTTTAGTACCATCCTCACTAACGCTCTTAAACTTGAATGTAGGACTTGTCCATGTGCCGTTTTTATAGCTAGCATTACCGCCTAAAGTTTTCGCAACACTATCACCTAGAGCATAGAGCTGATTACCAGCTATAGCATCGCTTGAAGCAGCTGTAATGTCACCATTCTTCAGAGATGTAAGCTTGCTGTTCTCTTTATTGTCTCCATGTGTTGCTACAAAAGCGCCTTTAGATTTATCCCATAACAAGGCGTCTCCTTGAACTTCTTGAGTAATATTCGTGATGCTTTGAGTAAGTTCATTAAACTTATTCGTGAGATTATTATTGACATTATTGAAATTCTTATCAAGACCTGCAAATGCACTTCCAACATCGTTATAAGAACTCCTTGTTACCTCACCTGTGTCAGAAATATTAGAAATTTCATAAGTTGGAACAGTTAAAGCACCATCTTTAAAGGAGGATTCTCCACCTAAGAACTTAGCAATATCCTCACCAATTTTATTGATCTGACCACCCGTAATTGCATCATGTGAATTTTCAGCAATATTACCATCAGCAACATTATGAAGTCCAACTGGGGAAGAATCCTTACCTTTTCCAAAAGTCACACTCGCATAATTAATGGCACCACTTTCGTCATCTTTTTTATCGTAATGAACAACGGCTGAATCATCAGACTGTAGACTTTCAGAAAGTTCCTTTAAACCTTTATCAAACTGACCCTTGTTAACCGCTTCATTATCCTGTTCTGCATCTTTCACACCAGAAAGAATCCTATCTTTGCTACTTTTATCCGCAATATTGATTTCACTGCCTTCTACTTCTTTACCAATACGGATAACCTTCGTCTCATCATCCTGCTTCACAAGGCTATCACTGACAACATTGGTCACATCATTATGAACATTCGTGACAGAAGCACTAATATCAGAAAGCGCTTCGGCTACATTATTATAAATCTTTTCCTCACCAGTACTACCATCAGAGTTTACAGTTTTAAGCTTGAAGGTAGGTGCAACCCATTCCCCTTTTTCATTATAGCCAGCACCTCCACCAAAATAGGTAGCAACTGTTTGATTCATTGAATAAAGCTGACCACCTGTAACAGCATCCGTTGAGTTTGCGGTAATGTCACCACTTGCAAGAAATGTAATTTTACTGTTTTCTGGGGTTGCTACAGCTCCATCTTTTTCTTCTTTGCGCTTTTCATGGCGTGCTACGAAAGCCTGAACTTCATCATTCCATAACAAAGCATTCTTCTCAATGGTTTGTGTAAGTTCATTTTTGTCCTTAGAAAGCTCATTGTGAAGATCCGTGAGCGATGTATTAACACCGCTAAAAGCACTGCCAATATCATTATAAGGCTTCCCTTGAACAGTATAAGTTGGTGCTTTACCATTCAATACATCAGCACCACCACCCAAATAAGCTGATGCATTTTTAGAAACATTATCCAGATTAGTAGTTACTGCAGTAACATTTTGATTGGTCGCAAATAACTGGGAGCCAGTTACAACTTCTGTTGATTCTGCTGAAAGCACCCCTGCCTTAACACCAGAAAGCGTCCGATTTTCTTTCTTACTGTTAGCAATATTGAGCTCTGTGCCTTCTTTTTCAGCACCAATAGTGATACGACCAGTATCTCCACCATCCTGCTTGACAAGGCTATCACTAACAACATTCGTCACATCATTATGAACATTTGTGACAGAAGTACTAATATCAGAAAGCGCTTCCGCTATACTCTCATAGCTTTCCTCACTTTCTTTGCCTGTTTCATCAACTTTCTTGATAACAAAATTGGGAGCCTTCCATTGTCCATTCTTATCATAGCCAGCACCACCACCAAAATAGGTAGCAACTGTTTGATTCATTGAATAAAGCTGACCACCTGTAACAGCATCTGTTGAACCAGAAGCAATATCTCCATCTAAAATGTGTGTAATCTTGCTATTAGTTTTTTTATCTGTATCGCCATGCTGAGCAACAAAAGCTGTATCAGTCTCGCTCCATAATAAAGAATCACCTTTAACTTGCTGAGTAATATTCGTTATGTTTTGAGTAAGTGTGTCAAACTTTTTTGTTATATTATTATTGACAGTCTCAATATTGCTATCAAGCTGCCTTTTGTTAACAGCATCATTATTGTTCTTTGCTTCCCCAACACCAGAAAGAATCCGGTCCACACCGTTTTTATTAGCGATATTGATTTCACTGCCTTCTGTTTTGGCACCAATAGTGAGACGATTAGTTTCTTGTTCTTGTTGAACAAAGCTTTCACTTTCAACTTTGGTAATCACATTTGTAACCTGTTCAGTCAATTTATTCTGAACGTGCGTGACAGAACTTCCAACACCTGCAAGTGCATCTGCTACATTGTGATAAGTCTCATCCTTTTCCTCACCTTCAGCATTAACTGACTTTACTTTAAAAGTTGGATTTGTCCACGTGCCATCTTCATATTTAGCGTTACCCCCAAAGAACTTGGCTATATTCGTGGCTACAGCGGCAACATTTTGATTTGTAGTAAACAACTGAGAACCAGTGACTGCTTCATTTGAATCTGTTGAGAGCGCTCCATCCTTTATACCAGTAAGAGTACGCTTTTCATTTTTGTTGTTGGCAATATCGATTTTATCACCATCTGTATCCTTACCAATGGTGATGTGTTTCGTTGCAGAATCCTGTTTTACGAAACTACTGGCTGCTACTTGTTCTTTTATTTCTTTCAATTGTGCAAAATTCACCGCATCATTCGCTTCAGTGCCATCTGCCACATTTATTATCTTTTTACTGCCAGCATCAATACCACCGGTGGTTATTTTAGGACCTCCAGAAATTACTAAACCCGTTGCATCTAAAATATTGTTTCCTGTTGTTACTTTATTGACTGCAATTTCCTTAGCCAGATCAAATTTTACCTTATTGTCTTTCTCTCCTTTTGTAATCGTGAGATTTGTACTTGCTGCTGATAAATCGACTTCGTTCTTTATGCCAACAGTTGTAGCATTTGCACCACCAACAGACAGCTGCCAACCTTGATCTATGTAACTTTGTAATGACTTCAACTGCGCAACATTAACAACATCAGTATCGTTCGTTCCAGCCGCCACTCCTATAATTTGGCGGGTTTTTTCATCAGCACCAATGCTGACAGCACCAAGCGTACTTTTCCATGCAATCCCTTCTTCATCCTTTACTTCTCCTTTAAGAAAAGGATTAAAACCAGCAACACCAGCATCCCTATCGGCCACAGAATTTGCACCTAGCGCAACAGAACCATTTTTTAATGCTTTTGTACTAAATCCTAGAGCTGTACCAGCATCCTGTTCTACCCGCGCAAAACGACCAATAGCAACTGCATCATTCCTTAGTGTCTCTGTATCAGCACCAATGGCAACGCTCCCTCCTCTATGGATGTGCGAATTAGCACCAATAGCAACAGATGCTGCCAGCGGTGTTTTCTCTGGATCATTAGCATCTAACTTCGCCGTCACTTTAGAACCAATAATAACACTGGTCGTGGTTTTCGAAGAAACGCCGTCACCGAAAATAACATTACCTGCGTCTGCATTACCACGTTGCATTCTCGCACTACGTGTCATTTTCGTGTTAGGATCATTTTGTGAAAAACTAGATCCATTAATAATTTCTGTATTCTCATCATTCTGTGCAAGCTGTTGGTCTGCAAAGCTATCAACCACAAACGATCGTGAACTAATGAGAGATTTTTTATATTGCCCCTCTATATTCAACGTATTTTTCGATAACTTATTTCCGTCTTTGATGATAGAATTATTATCACTTGCACTAGAAAGGATTTTTGTTAAAAAATTTGCATAGTCATCAGAAGCATTTAAACTATCAACAGAGATGATGCTTTGTGGATAAGATACAACAGCACTCTTTACACCTTCAAGAAATGTATTTCTAAAATCAGGATTTGCCGAAAAAACAGGGGTAACATTTGATAAAAATGTAGCCGCTGCAGCCAATGAAAGAACTTTAACAAAAGAAAAACGAGAAAGTTTTAATTCACTCGTTTCCTGTGTTCTATATAATTTCTTCATAATAAACTCTCCAATGAAAAATTTAAAAACACCTCCAAAACATAAAAAAGACACATTTTAGCATTAGTTGTTTCTCTGGAATTTGAAATAGAAGATAATTGCTTAGAATGTGAGCGTTTTGAGTGCTTTATGTTGTTGTGTATGTTTTTTATACTGATATCTGAATTTTGGTTTTTTGATTTATGTTTTTTGGACACAAAAGTGATACATTTAGAATGTAATAGGTGTTGATGTATTATTTTATTGCTTAACTTTGAAAGGTTTTTTTGCATATTTAATGTTACTTTTTTACTTGGCAGTGGCCACTATGAAATGCTTCTCAAAGAGTTTTAATGTGTTTTGTTATTTATAAATTGTAGTTTTATTAGAAAGCAGTGTTTTCTCAATAGAAATTAAAGTGAAAAAATAACAATAAAATAGAAATTGTAATATTTAAGAAGTTTGGATATTTTCGAATAATGAACTTCTTAGGTACATTTTCTTTTTTCAAGTATTATGCAGTGATATATATACTTTTTGTGTATTTTTTATCTTCACACATTACTACCCCCTTTGAAAGTTTATTTCCATCAAAATGAGTATTACTTATAAAAAGCTTCGTTTCTTATAAAAGATATTTGCAAGATATCAAGAAAAAAAGATTCTTTTGAAGTATTTAGAGAAAATAATTCACTGTAGAGGTAAAAATGTAGTTTCTTGGTAACAGTTGCTAAAAGATTTTCTGGGTGTAGAACTCATACTATTGCGTTTATATGCTTAAAAAATTTTGCCCCTACTTCATAAAAGCAAGGGCAAATGGGGGAGTGTTAAATATCTTATTTTTATCATTAATTTAGCGTTAAGTTTATTCCTGCGCTTAACCCCCAATGACCTCCTGAGCTCGTGACAGATAGGTTAGAGCGGATATTTCCACCTTCAGATGTATAACCAGCACCAATAGCAAATGCCGATTGACTCCGCCATACGCCCGTACCAAATGAAACACTCAACTTCCCTGGTGTATCATTATAACGTAAACCTGCTACTGCCAAACCAACAGCAGCTGCTTGCCTTGCCTCCTTGCGAACATCTTCAATGGCATAATTCAACGTCTCAAACTTCATATCTGTATAAGATTTCGACTCGTTAACACCATCATTGAT
>NZ_JBHIOY010000028.1:0-4851 GCF_042195785.1 Bartonella sp. AP58NXGY
AAAATCCCCGCTTGTGAGACTTCTCTCGTCCCTATAAACTCAGGCGATAAACCCGTAACTTGATTAATCGCTTCCTTGGCTTCATTAAACAGTTGGAAAAAGCCTGCTGGAAATTGCGCTACGGGTTTTGGTTGTATCTTACCACCAGCCAAAGCACCATTTTTTAAAACCGTAATACTATCAACCCTGCTCCAACTCTTTACAGCTTCTCTCTCATCTTCAAATGCGCCCCGCTCTGCCATTATCCCGCCTTTGGATTGGCTATTGAGAATGTGCATCACTTGACTAAAATATTTATTCGCCCATCGTTGTGGATCTTTTGTCGGTCTTACAACCCCATAAAATTGCCGTTCTATCTTGTCAAAATATCCCGTTATACACTCCCAACCCAATTGACCCGCTGGAACCAAAGGTTGATCGGGGCATTCAAGCAATTTCCTGCCTAAAAAAGCACGTTTTACAACCTTTTTATTGAAAGCCGCCCCTTGAATATCGGGCATCATACACTGGAGCTGCTTAAATTCCTCTTCACTATAATCACGCAATTCACCCGTTTCTAAATCCGGCGCCTTATAATATCGCTCGCTTTCAAACCAACGGCATTCAACAAGCGTTCAAGGCATTGATTTATAATCATAATCTAGCGTTATTCATATTGAATGAGAACCCTGAATAACGTAAGATTCTCTCATCTTAAATCTGTGTATCTTGAATCAATTCATATCACTTGCTTGCACACCACAAGCGGGGCTGACGTGTGGGTAAAAACTATAGCAGAAAGGAGTAAAAATGGTTCTTATGAATCGTCTTAATGCAAGATCTGTCGCAACATTGGGAACTGGCAAATATAATGATGGTGCCGGCTTGCTTCTTCATAAGCGTAAAGATGGAGGTGCTCAATGGCTGTATCGTTATACCATTCATGGGCGGCGTCGCGAAATGGGCTTGGGTGCTTTAAGAGATGTCTCTTTAAAACAAGCCCGTGAATTGGCAACTGGGTGGCGGGCTGTTTTACGTGAGGGGCGTGACCCTATTAAAGAACGTGAAAAACAAAAGCGTGAGGCAATAAGCAATCTCCATTACTTAAAAGATATTGCACTAGATACTTTTGAAACTCGTAAAGCTGAATTAAAAGGTGATGGTAAAAATGGTAAATGGTTTACACCTTTACGCCTTCATATTCTCCCTAAACTAGGCTGTTTACCCGTTTCAGAGATTACGCAAACAGAGATACGCAATACCCTTTCTCCCATTTGGCATACAAAGGCTGTAATTGCTCGAACAGCATTGATACGTCTTAATCTTTGTCTCAAACATGCGGCTGCATTAGGTGTAGATGTTGATTTACAAGCTGTAGAAAAAGCAAAAGCTCTCTTAGGAAAACAACGCCATAAGGTCACTAATAGACCAGCCATGGATTGGAGAGAGGTTCCGGCTTTTTATAAAACACTCTGTGAAGCATCAACTATAACACAACTGGCTTTGCGTTTGCTTATTCTGACAGGTGTTCGTACCAATCCTTTACGTCATATTCATAAAGATCAAATTGATGGGGATATATGGACCATACCTGCTGAAAATATGAAAGGCAAGCGTGATGCCACAACAGAGTTTCGCGTGCCTTTATCAACTGAAGCATTAGACATTTTAAAACAAGCACGATTGCTTTCTCGTAATGATTTCTTTTTTTCTGCTAAAGGTCGCGGTCCCCTCGCTGAGAAGTGTATGGCTCAATATATGAGAGACAATAAACTTGAAGCCTGCCCGCATGGTTTTCGCTCTAGTTTACGCGATTGGCTAGCAGAAACAACCGATGCCCCCTATGAGGTCGCTGAAACTATTCTAAGTCATACAGTAGGAGGACAAGTAGAGCGCTCCTATCGTCGCACTGACTATCTAGAACAGCGCCGCGTTTATATGGATAAATGGGCGGCTTATGTCACGGGTCAATCTTAAGATATGGGGTGAATAACCCCATTATCTGTGGATAACTTTCTCTCTCTTCTCTCTCATTCTTTCTCAATAAGAGTCATAAATTATCACATCAGAAATTGTATGATAAAATATTGTTTTCTATGAATAAAACATCTTTCTAAATGAACCAAAATGTGGTTAATAAATGATTATGATTTGTTTTTGTTTTTATAGTGAAAGGATTTTAGAATGACAGAAAATGATATTCTTTTAACTGACCGTGAAAGTGCAAAATTGCTTCATATGAGTGTTTCAACATTCCGCCGTCATGTAACCAATGGCTCTCTCCCAAAACCTTTAAAATTTGGCTTTTTATCCCGTTGGTTACAATCAGATCTTTTGAATGTCATCGAGCAAGCAAAACAGCAACGTTATAACGACGCGGCATAAAAAGAAAACCTTGTCACGTAAGGACGGACAAGGCTTTCTCAAACTCATCAACCTGGTGCTTTATTTGGTGTAAATTCAAGGCTTTCTCTGCTGAAACAAGACTTAAGGTTTGCATTCAAGTTGTTCTGAATGCTTTTTACAATAAGGGCTATTTAAGCGTCTCTCAACACTTCGCTGAGGCATGACAGCACCAGGACGACATATGGGAAGGTTGTCTGATTTATGGTTCTCACACCAATCTTGTATTGTAAAGCTAGGGCGAAAACCTGATTGCGCCATACACATTTCAATACTGGCAAATTGATTCAAATCTAGCGCCACAACCTTATTAAGGTCCGGTACTCCACATTCTAAAAGTATTTTATTTCTCCATAATGCTGGAGAAAGTGAGGGAATTGAGTTAACACATCCAGTGATACTTAACAGAGCTATACAACTCAATAGTTTTAAGATTTTCTTCATTATTCCCCTCTTTCAATGGATTTATTTACAATAAAAAAGCTCATAAGCCTGTTGATATTTCCTGTCACCGCTTCATTAAAACAACGGTGAACAATATTGAAATGTTGGATTGAGGGAACAGTCCCGCCATTCCAAGAGAAGGCAAGGATGGCGGATTGTTGATCATCACAAGCAAGACTTAAGGATAGCATTCATATTGTTCTGGATGTTTTTTACAAAACGGGCTATTTAAGCGCTTCTTGACACTGCGCTGTGGAACAACAGCACCTGGACGACAAATGGGCAAGTTTTCGGCTTTATGATTTCCACACCAGCCCCCCCCCCTATCATATTTATCATGGAAACCAGCTTGAATCATACAAGCTTCTATGGTTGCCCATGCATTGTTGCTTAAATTTCTGTTTTCTGGAAATACATCATAAGGAGCTGGCATTCCACATTCTAAAAGTGCTTTTTTTACCTCAAGCCGATCTGCTCCTGATTTCTCCCACACCGTGAAGTATCCTGCAGGAGGTTTATTAAACTGACATCCAGCTATACTTAACAAAGTTACAGCGCTTAATAATTTTAAAGTTTGTTTCATTTTTTCCTCCTTAAAGGGAATTGTACTCGATGGGAAAGTCCATATATATCTCGACATTTTGGACCCGCATCTCCAAGGCAAGTATGAGGATTATAAGGATTTTTGAACATATTCCATGTTTCTTTCCACCAATTACTACCAGCAGGTATTGTCTCGTAAGTATAGCCATTGCCGCCAATAATTCTGCTTACAAAGTCGTATCTATTCCCATCAAAGCCAATAGTGGTTTGTTTGCCATCACTCACATAACCTAACAGACCGGATGCAACTAAAACATTAAAGGCTGGTCCATAGAAATTGATATTCGTGTTGTCGGCTATACCGTGCACACCTTCTTGTTTGAAAGAATACAGCATATTTCCCAATGTCATGGTACCACGGCTATGTCCATAAAATTCTAACCCTGTAATACCATGGCTATACACCAAATCTTTTGCTTCTTGTGTTGAATTGGTCAAACCCCAAAAGTTATTTTCCATAAACTTCTGATAGCCCGCGACCAAAAGTTCTGAGATAGCAGAATCGGCTTGAGGGAACACAACAAAATAAAGCGGTGCATTTTTATCCTTCGCATGTTGAACCGCATAAACAGCGGCTTCCTCTGGTGGAGTAAAGATGCCATTAAAGGACACATGCACCTTGCCATCAGCACCCTCTTGTAAATGCTGCTTTTCTTCATCCGTTAAATAATGTGCGTGAGGTATTGGTTGTCCACGAGCGTCTGTGATATACTGTCCATTTGCATCTATTTCATAGATTATATTACCCTTTTCATCACGGTCGACCACGGCAATGGGGTGCTCTTTGATAAACATGGTTTTATAGGAGTCATCGCTGTATTTAAACCCTTCTTCTAAGAGTTGAGTTGCCATTTCACGGTTTTCATGGACGATTTGTTCCAGCTTGCCTACATCGAGCTGTTGTACACCCTTATGGGCGCTGGCAGTATCACGATTAAGGGAGGCTATGGCTTGTTCCACGTCTTGTCCTGTCAATGCCTTCTGCCCTGCTTCATCAGTAATGACGATAGTGCCATTGCTGATAGCAGATTTGGTGTATCCTTCCTCTGAATCTTGGGCTTTTGAATGATCTAAGAGATTTTTAGCAATGTTTTTCCCGACACCATATTTACCCTGATACATCGGACCACCCGCAGAAATACTTAAACCTTGGCTGCTAGCTTGCGCATGCGCACCGTTGCTGATATCACTGGTGCTGATGCTTCCTGTGGTCAGGCTGTTTTTGTCCGCCGAGGCTGTGCTGGAAATAAGTCCTCCGGTCAGCGTTGTTTTATCTTTAACGTTGATCTTAAAACCGCCATCACCGGCTTTGATGCCTGATTGCTCCACAACACTGTGATAATCGCTAGAGGATTTATCCTTGTTCAAGGAAATATTGGTTGTGGCTGTACCATCCTTTTCTCGGCTATTATAACCAATGGA
>NZ_JBHIOY010000029.1:0-4471 GCF_042195785.1 Bartonella sp. AP58NXGY
CTCTTCTTGGGATGCTAATTGTGATGCTAATAATGCCCGTAAAACCTCTAACATGTTGTCTCTATTGCCAAAACCACCCTGTGCTATAGGACTTGCTGCTCTATAAGGCTGCCCCCCATACATCTGTAGCACGCGGTTGACAAAATCACTTGCACGCATGTTATTATTCCCACCATTTAAACCAACCGCATTACTGCCAACGATTTGCGCTGCATTGGCATGGGGATTTTGTAAAAGACGGGCGGCTCCTCCTGCGCCTTGTTGATGTGCTAAATACAATTCTGCATCAGTAGGCGCTCTTCCCAATACACGGCTTAAATGGTTGCGATTATCAAGGGTCAACCGTCCCATGGCATCTGCCGCTTGCATGGGGTCAAAACGGTCTTGCAAACCATATTGTTTGGCTGTGCTGTCTATAAATTGATACAACCCACCCGCAGAAGAACGGGGATTCCTTGCATTCGGATTGCCGCCACTTTCCACTTGCGCTACACGGTATAAATAGCTTTCGGGCAAGCCATACCGTGCTGCTGCTTGACGGATCGCTTGGTCTACTGAAGGTCTAGAACTGGTCATTTCGCATACTCTATTGAAGCACTAGGACCTAGCCCTTTTGCTATAGCTCTAGAAACAATCTTCAAGCCTTCATCCGTTATTACTCCCACTTTATGCCATTTTAAAGCACTTTGAATCAATTGGGCAATCTCATTTCTCTCCATTCCGTTAACGCCAAAAGTTGCTAATTTTGCTATACAACGCTCCATCTCTTGTCTTGCTCGTACCGCTTCTGATGAATTCGGATGATAAAATATATTCCGTGTTAATTTAAAAGCTTGAGTGTGCATATCAGTAAGGTTTGGGAAACTAACTCCATCACGAATAGAAAACTCAGGAGCGCCTTCAAATTTTCTAAAACCTTCTTTTGCTGCATCAGAGTAGAACTTCTCCTGATCTACTGCCTTTTTAAAAGTAGAAAACCGTTTGGATCCTATAATCCTTTTAAGATTCTCAGATGCAAGATTTTGTTTTAAAAGATTAGAGAATTCATTAACAGGGTCATTATTTTTCCTTAATAAATCATCTAATGCATCTCTCATACCAATATGATAGGTATTGTTTTTACTTGACCAGTTGCCTTTATAAAGACTTTCCTTAACCTCATCCCTTTCAATACCCTTTTCTAATTTTGTTCCAAGAGCCTGCTTACCTTTCTCAAAGCTATTTTCAAAGTTTTTGAATTTTTCTGCACTACCACGTGCTTCTTTATAAGTAGGAGAAATTTGATCCATTATTTTTACCAAATTTTGTTTGAGTATTTGGTAGCCAGAGACTTTTTGATTATCCCCAAGTCTTTCACTTTTTTTGATCAAATCATCAAGAGACTGCTTGGTTTGATCTAATAACTCTATCGTAGGTTTATAGTTTATACTGCTAAACCTTCTATCATAAAATCGTCTAGGATTTTCTTTCAGCGAATGTTCTTCTAAGGTATTTACAGCTTCTTTGAGAGCTTTTTGAAACCCTTTATTCTCAAAAAGTTTATCAAGAACTGGGTAATGTTCTTGGCCTATTGGAGTTTGCTTTGCCTGCTCATAAAGATGATCATGTGCTTCTTTCCCTTGCTTTTTAAGAGCCCTGCTTAAAGTATAGCTATGTTGGTATGGAACAATTATCTTCTCCATCATATCATCAAGACGTTGAACAGAACCGCCTAATCTTTTCTCATGCGCTTTTTTCAAAAGATTATAAACATTTTCATTTGTTTTGGATGAGTTCCACAAAATCTGTCGTAGTTTTTCATTAATGTCTGTCAAAAATACCTCATGAGGTTCTTTCTCAAGACGTTGAGTGATATTTTTAGTTCTATTATTGTAAAGTTGCTTGGCAACTTCTCGCAAAGCTTTATTTAAAACCTCTTTATGAGCAGGATTAAAAACTCTCTTTATAATAGGAATATCCTTTACAAGATTTCCTGCACCACGAACTACCTTAGAAATTCCCATACCTCCCAAAATAGCGACCGGCGTCAAAACAGCGCCACCCGCAGCACCAGCTAACGCCGAATTCACCGTATCATTATAACCTTCTCCTGCACCAGAACCATGCAAAGCACCAGAACCTGCCCCAACAAGAGCTCCCCTACCCAGACTTCCTAAAGTTGATCCTGCTCGCAAAAAATTTAATGCAGGGATACCAAAAGATGCTAATGTTGGTAAAATCGAACCGGCAATATAAGCACCAGAAGACAACCATGGATATTTTTTTTCCAAGGCTTTTTGATAAGCACGTTCCTTGGCTACTCTTCTATTATAAACCTCTTCTGCTTTCTTATCACCACGCCAATAATCTTTAAAACCTGCTTCATTCGCCGCCTGTATCTCATCACTGTACCCCGCCGTGAGACCAGATGTACCATGGCTTCTAATAGCATCCCACCATGTAAGATCTTTATCATCAAATGAGAAATCATCTGTTGTAGTTGATTGATCTGCTGTATTTTGCAATCCTTCAGAAAAAGAATTAGATAACTTCACAATCTCAGCGGGATCTTCAACTACGCGGAAACGTGTTCCGTTTTTAGAGTATACATATCGGGGAGAAGGAGAATTTTTTGTTAAAAAACTCTCAATCTCAGCAGGGTCTTCAACTACACGAAAACGTGTCCCATTCTTAGCGTATACATATTGAGAATTAATCCCACCAAAAGTCTTATAAGGGGACATTACTATTTCTCCTTAACCAGAACTTTACCATTAGAACTATCAATAAAGTAAGTTATGTTCCCGTTGCTTGCGGCTTCTTCTACACCCATCTTTGGTAACTGATTATTATATCCTTTCTGAGGACCTGTAGAATGCGATTGGGATGTGACTTTATCAATATTCTCTTGTGTTAATGCAATGTTGCCGTTTTCTAACAAAGATAATACGTCTGATTTCATCTTACCCAAAATCTCATGGATTTTTTTCAATCTAAACAACAATTCTTTATGACCCAAGTTGTACTTTACCTCTCCTAAATAGCTCTTTAATATATCAAGCTCTTTTTCTGTGAGGTTACCCAAACCAGAAGCTCCATTACGTGAATAGCGTCTCATGGTTTCTAAACGGTCAATACCTATACGGTTTTTAATGGAATCAAGCAGTGAACTCATATCACGGTGTTGAGGAACACCTAATTTAGCTTGTACAGCAGCCGAATTACCTGTAGCCCATTCACCAGTCTCTTCTATATAATTCGTAAAACGTTCAATGTCACGGAGTGTATTACTACTGATAGCTTCACTATTTTTAAGCTCTATCGTTTCTCGTAGGCGGTCCATTTCTTCTTTAGACCTAGCATCATAACCACCGTTCACTTTTTGTAATAGAAAAGCATTCAACGCATCTTTATTTCCAGCTATGAACCGCGCTTCTTCTTCACTGTACCCTTTAGATTTCAGATACTCGACGGTTTGGTTAACCTGCCCTCTTTGTTTATCACCTTCATTAAGATGCTTTACACCACTTGCAAGCGCATCCCACCCAGAACCGTCTGATGAAGATTCTGCCATACCTGCAAAAAGATCTTTGAGTTTCTGATACGCATCTGATTGAAAAAACTTATAAGTATTAGACTGTAAAAATTTATCTAAATCTGTCTGCGTATCTACTGGAGAGGTTTGTACATGCGATACAGACTCAACTGGCTTCAGTTGTTCAGTAAGAGTAGAAGATTGCGGAAATGGAGAATCTATTGCAGATTGTTTTCTAACCTGTTGTAATTCTTCCCAAGTAGTTGGTATATTAGGTGTAGCAATCTGTTGTTTTCTTGCCTGTTGTAATTCTTCCCAAGTAGACGGAATTTTGGGGAGTGTAGGCTCTTTATCAAACAAAAAGGGAAATTTATTCACATGTAGTGGATGTACCTGCGACTTTGCCAGTGCTAAAAGGAAAGGATTGTATCGTGTTTGATTTCTTGCGTAAGTGAGCCTCTCCCTTGCTATTGGATCAAATACTCTTGGTACATAACTCGTTGTTTCTTTTTTCATCTATTTCTCTCTTATATGATATTATCCAGAAATTCGCCAAATGGTTTAGAGATACTAAGCATTCCTATCACGCTCTCCTTTTAAAATTATCGTTTAATGATTATACAGCTATTGTTTCTGTTTCTTATTCATGTAATCTAAAAAATCCTTGGGAACTCCTGCTGCCAACGCTGCTCCCATTGGACCACCTGCCATGTAACCAAAAGCCATCGGTGCTGCTCGAAGTGCCAGAGAACCTATAGCCCCTACATTTTTCCACGGATTATTGCCCTCTATCTTAGAAATTGTATGATTATTCGTCGTCGTGCCGTAATTTCTTGCGAAGCCATGACCGGCGTTCATAAGCATATTCAACCTATTCCAACCGCTATTGTCTTGTTCCAGCCAACGTTCTCTATTGGCATCAACAACTCTCTGATTGTGGGCATCAAGTACACCTCC
>NZ_JBHIOY010000030.1:0-4124 GCF_042195785.1 Bartonella sp. AP58NXGY
TGCTTTATTTCTGATAGCCATTGTTTAAAACGCAAGTAACGCATTCCACCGCCTTCAAAACGGCGCGATTGAAAATTTACGGTACCACTTATGATACTACCGTCCCCTCCACGTATCGCCCACCCCATCTTCGTGCCTAGATCAAAACAAAGAATCGTGTTATTCACCGCGCATCTCCATACAAAATGTGTTTTATAGAAGTGTTTTTTCCGAAAAGCAGGTAGAGAAAGATTTGTGAAATATGCTTAATGAAATAGAAAATTCTTGGCATTGGATTAATAACAATGCCGTCATATCTACCATTATCGCTACACTTTTTATCAGTATTGGAGGTTCTTTGTTTAAGTATTTCAAACTTTGTAAAAGAAGAAAAGCTTCAGAACAAAAGCTAACTGTGACAAGTGATCCAATAATATTTCTACCAAGGTTAGAGCGTAAAGAACCGCGTAAAATCCCCTTAATTTTTATACCCTTAATCATCAAAAATCCTACAAAAAAAGATATTAGAATCAAACAAATACGTCTTATTGAAGAAAGCCCTTTTGAACTTATTGCTGCTATGGTACGTGATCCTATTTCTATTGGATTTTCTAGAATAGATTCTAAATGTATCTGTTTCGAAAGAAATTTGATAAAACCGCAACGTAATATACAATATTTTAAAAAGGGACGTTTTATAAATCCACCATTAGAACAATTATTAAAGTTGTTTAATTTAAAAAGCCGCAGTGAGTTGTCATTAACACTATATATTTCACCTCTAAGCTCAAGTGATATAGTTGACCCTGAATTTTTCATAAGGCATACTGCACCGTATAATCCAAAGAAAACAATCGAAGTGAGCTTTTGTCCTGTTAGCTTCGACGGATTAAAGACATGGGAAATGTTTCTTGAAATTGCTGATTAAACTGTATATCTTGTGGGTTAATTCTTTCTATTTTTTTGTGTAAACTTGCAATCTGTCCATCAATAGAAGTTATCTCTTTATTGATCAGTGTTTCTTGATTTTTAATTATTGTGTCCTTTTCCCTAATTATTTCATCTTGTTCATCTATCTGTTCTTGTAGATCAGAAGCCTTGAAATAGTAGTGTAAAGTAAACAATGAGACCACAATAATTGGAATGTTATTTATGATATGACCTATGATAAATGACATTACATCTTCCATCTCTCTCTCCTCACTTACCCTTCTTCTCACTCTTCTTATTCTTATGAGCCGGCGCTTTTACTGCTTCATCACGCTGTTTAAGCTCTTGTGTTAGTCTTTCAATTTCCGTATCACGTGATTGAACTTCTGCTTTTAGTGCATCTATAACTTCGTTTTTCCGTTTGAACGCTGCTTCATACTCATCTATCTTTTGCTTCAGTTCTCTAATTTCTGATGCATTTTTGATATTTAAAAAACTCTTATCCATGCCATTCTGAATTTCTCTTGAACATTCATGCTGTTTATTTTGTAACTCGTCTGTTAAATGCCCAATTTTTAATTTTAGAGTTTCAACTTCCTCTTTAAGCCTCTTAACTTGGTCACGATAATACAAAGCAATACGAAACATCACTCCGCATAAAAGCAATGCTCCAAATACTACACACACAACTATCAATATTATTTCATTTAAACTCATTTTGATCTCCTTAATGCTGCAATCTATCGACCGTCTGATCAACAACGCGGCTCTTGCAAATTTTCGACATTGGGGGGACTTGCTCTTGCATTAATCTCTGCAAGCGCTCAGGATAAAAGAAATCTTCTGGACGCAAATCTATCCCATGATCTCGCGCGTAGGTTAATAATTGCGCTTGATAAATTGAAGGAAATAATCCATTAGAACCACCCTTCTCTTTAGAATAAGTGATACGATAAATAGCACCTTTACATTTCTGTAAAATACGCGAAACATTAACAGCCCCCCCTAAATATTTTATTATGGTATACGCAGGTTCTTTTTTCATAATAATAAAATTTCATATTTAATGAATTTTAGCAAGACAAAATTTCAGTTTTTTTTTATTGATTTTTCATATCACATGAAAGAGCCTTGTTTTTATGGAATCAGATCAGTTAAAGGCGTGGCTTAATGAGCAATTAGCTAAAAATGGGCATGGCAGCAAAAAAATGCTCGCTAAACATTTAGGGATATTGCAATCTACTTTAAGCAATATGCTAAATAACTCAGAAAAATCAGAAAAAAAGAAACCAATAAAACCTAGATCAATAAGAGCTGATGAACTAATAAAAATTATTGATTTTTTTGGTGAAATCCCGCCTTTTTTAATAAAAGAATCTGAACAATTTATTCGTCTTTACTATCAAGCAAAACCTGAAGTTCAGAAAGCAGTTTTAACGATTCTTCAAAATTCTTGTTCTTTAGACAAAGAATAGTAGCTGCCCTCACTTTTTTATCTCCATACTTCCAAAGTTTTTCTAACATTGTATTATCCATAATTAACTTTTGCCTTCATAAAATTTCATATTTTATGAATTTTTTAGTTGACCTCGTTCATTAAATATGAAATATACAGACACCATACCCCGAAAAAAAAAACCTATGTCAAGGTGTTTTTTTCAAAATGTATTCAAATATTTTGATAATGGAGGCATTTGTGAAAAAACCAGTGTTTATAAATTCTGATGAAATTCTCTTAGTCATCTGCGAAAATGAAGAACAAAATCTCGCTAAATCTGGTCCTTTCTTAGAAGAAAAGGACATGATCAAATTTATCGACCAAGCCGATAATGCTGTCCAAATTTTGCGTGTAGAACCAACGACTAATCGTTGTGAAGATATCTCTGAAGATATTGCCGAATTCTATCTGAAAGAATGTGAAGAGCAGTGTTTCAACGGCAATATACCTCACGACTTTGTTAAAGACAGTAACGCATACGGTTTTTTTTTAGAAGAAATCGAACAGCAGCGATATGAAGATGAAACTTACGGGACTTATGAACAGCAGCACCGTCTAACTCTTTCGGATGTCATTCCAAATTACCCACATTATACAGGGCGCTTTTAAAAACGCCCTCTTTTCAAAAAATTCACCACACAATGCAATGCCGTTCTTTTGCAAGAACGACAAAGGCAGAATCTAACTTAAAGGAGTAAAACCATGGAAAAGAAATATGAACTTACTGATGAAATAGACATTCTCTATCGTCGACCAGTTCGTCGCATCCGTGCACTGAGAGACTTTGGAAACATCAAGAAAGGTGATCTTGGTGGTTTTATAGAGCATGAAGGCAACCTCTCTCATGAGGGCGATTGTTGGGTTGGGGATAGGGCAAAGGTTTGCAGTAATGCTCAAATTTATGAGAATGCACAAGTATTTGGACGAGCACGTATCTCATGTAATGCACGTATTTATGGAAATGCTAATGTTTTTGGAAAAGCTTGTGTTGAATCCAATGCACATATTTTCGATAATGCGCAAGTTTACGGAATAGCCGAAATTCACGGCAATGCCAAAATTTGTGAAAAAGCTCATATTGGTGGTGAAGCTGTTGTATGTGGTAACACATGTATTTCAGGCAACACACATATTAGTTATACTAGAAAAGCCGAACATATCCCTAGGAAAATACAGAGCGTATAAGCCGTTTCTAACAGCCAAATCAGCTTTTTAACACAAGCGTGATTCACGCCACGGGGGAATTGCGCGCAATGTAGGAAACAAACATGACAAATTCTTCTTTAACAACCATGGCTAGCAAATATGGGTTTTCTCATGATCAATTTCGAAAGACAATTATCAAAACATGTATCAATCATAACTTCTCTGATGAAGAGTTCGCTGCTTTTATCTCTGTTGCCAATACTTATGGTCTTAACCCTTTAACAAAAGAAATCTATGCACTCCCTAAAAAAGGCGGCGGAATCATTCCTGTTGTCTCTATTGATGGTTGGATTAAGATCATTAAGTCTAATCCTCAATTCGATGGTATGACCTTTCAAGATCAACTCGATAAAGACGGTAATATCATTGCTATCAAATGTGCTATTCGTCTCAAAGGCATTAAAGACCCTATTGAAGTCACCGAATATTTAAACGAATGCAAACAAAAAAGTGACACTTGGCAAAAATACCCAGCCCGTATGTTACGTCATAAAGCCACCATACAATGTGC
>NZ_JBHIOY010000031.1:0-4116 GCF_042195785.1 Bartonella sp. AP58NXGY
CCAATATCATGATAGTAAATTTTACAAGGTCCAATAGCATTGGGATTTTTGATAAACAAGGTTACAGCAATACCGGTCATACTACCATTGCCAAAAATATTTTCACCTTCTTGAGCTCTTCCATTGCTTAACATATTTTTGCGAAGATCCCCCCGTAAATTAAGCACATAAATGCTCGTAAACTCTTTGGCTAAAGATTTTCGTAAACCATCCATTGTTGACTTTTCTATGTAACCAGAACCAGAAACAAAACCGATTACTCCAACATTATCAATACGATCACTAGCCCAGCGAATGGCGCGAATATAACTATCATAAAGATTTCGCATAAGGCTTGCTTTAGATTGAGCGGCGTAAGTTTCATCAATACGGTCATTTAATATCGGATAAGGCGTATTCTTTGCATTATCATTAGCACTTTTTTGACCTGTTGAATAAGGAGGGTTACCAAAGATAACTTGGATATCCAGTTTCTTTTGATGTTCCAGATATTCACTGTTTTCTTTGAATAATTCCTGTAGAAGATTCTTCTCTTCCAGCATCCGAAACGTATCGGTCAAACCAATATGTTTGAAAGGAATGTAATCACCTTTCATGATACTATGATACGTCGATTCAATGTTAATCGCTGCTATGTAATAGGCAAGCAAAACAATTTCATTGGCATGAATATCATGACGGAACTTATATTCCATATCCTCTGGTTTGATGAGATTGGATTGTAAAAGCCGTGTGATAAAGGTTCCAGTTCCCGTGAAAGGGTCAAGAATAGAAACACCCCGTGACCCCAAGCTTTTTCCAAATTCATTCCGCAACACATCATCAACAGAATGAATGATAAAATCAACAACCTCAATGGGTGTATAAACAATCCCAAGCCTATCTGTTGTCTTTTTAAATGCCTTGGCAAAAAAACTTTCATAAAGCGTAATAATAAGATTTTGCCTTGCTAAAGGAGAGGTAATCCCAGAAGCACGAAGTTTTACACTGTTATAAAACTCTTGTAATTCCTTGGATTCTTTTTCAATATTGGTTTTATCTAACTCAGCTAAGATTTTTTCCATGGCTTGCGAAATAGCATTGTTTTGCACAAATTCGTTGCCTTCAAATAAGGCTTCAAACACGGGACGCGTGACAAGATGTTGTGCTAACATCTCAATGGCTTCTTCTTGCTTTATTTCGCTGTTTAAATTATTTTTTAGTTCTTTATGGAAGGCATCAAAGGCGTGAAAGGCTTCACTGTTTTCATCAGAAAGCAGGTTTTGAAGATGGGTGATATGGTTTTGAGCAATCTCAGCAACATTGCCCGCCCAATTTTCCCAATAATCCGCAATAGCAAATTTCTTCGCAATAAGGGTTTTCAAAGCATTGGGAAACTCTTTATAAAAAGGTAATCTTCCTGTTACACTATGAATAATTTGTGGTTCATGAGCGGCTTTTCCAATCTCAAGACCCATATGTTCTGATTTTTCATGGATATGGAGTTTATCCTCAACCGCTGTCATGCTCTTTAAGGCGCCAATCTCTAAAACATCACTGACGTCTTGCCCTAAAATCATTTGGTTAAGGGTGATTTCAAAATTCTCATCATGAGCAAGCAAAGCATTGATCACTTGCCAGACCACCTTGTATCTTTTGTTGTATTTTAAAGCCTGTTCAGCAGAAAACCCAGCCGGTACTCCAACGGGTAAAATGATGTAGCCTCTCTTTTTACCTCGTGCACGCCGCATGATACGCCCCACCGCCTGTATCACATCCACTTGGCTTTTGCGCGGGTGTAAAAACATGATCGCATCAAGAGCAGGAACATCAACACCCTCAGAAAGACATCTTACATTGGTTAACACACGGCAGGTGTTTTCCCCCGTATCTTCTTTAAGCCAATCAAGGGCTTTATGACGCGTTTTGGCACTTTGGGTTCCATCAATATGATCAAAGGTACAGTGAAGAGGCGGAGTATCTTTATAGACCTTATGAAGATTAAATAATTCCTCCTGTATTTCTTCAGAATTGAAGGTATCACGGATACGTTTAGACGTCTTGATATCTTTACAAAAAGCCAAAGCCCGCCGCATGGGATTGGGGTCATCACTTAAATCAACCTTGAGATCTATTTTAGCAAGGGCTTGATAACAACCTATGATCTTGGTTTTATCATCAAGGATAAGTTCATAATTCTCATCGGTCATCAGATGTTGAATGGATTCACTCACTTCCTCTTCATTAACACCCAAAACAATAATCTTATAAGGTGCAAGCAATTCATTCTGAACGGCTTTTGAGAAGGTATAGGTATAAAGCTCTTTTCCATAGAGCTCTTCATCATCCATAGATGCTAGAACGGCATTGATCTCATTGGCTTTCTTTTTGGCATCATCGGTAAAGATCTTAGGGGTTGCTGTCATATACAGACGTTTTTTGCCTCGAATGATGCTGTTATCGTGAACCTTGATAAAATCAGATTCATTGTCCTCTGTTCCCAATGAAGCGCCAGTGGTTCTATGGGCTTCATCACAGATGATCAGATCAAATTCGGGTAAATCATACTCTTTTTGTGCATCGGAAATCACTTGGATAGAATGATAAGTAGAAAACACCACGGTCATGAGATCATGGGAAACTTTACCCGCTTTGCTCGCCAGTTCTTTTGCATCCGTTGTTGCAGGTAAGGCAAGATCAGAGCTATCAAATTCAAGAGCATCATTTTTATTATTCTTACGACGCTTACCCACTTGTGTATCTGAACATACCGCAAAGGAACGCAAGGGCACTTCTGTATCAAGGGTCCATTCACGGATTGTTTGTGACATCAAAGCAAGGGAGGGTACCAGAAACAACACACGCTTGCCAGTTCCTGCTATGTGTTCTGCTATCTTAAGGCTAGTGAACGTTTTGCCTGTTCCACATGCCATAATCAGCTTGCCACGGTCTGCTTCTTGCAAACCTTCACAGACTTTCTCAAGAGCTTCTTTTTGATGATCTAAAAGCTTTTTTTTAGGTTGCTCTTTAAGGGTAGCTTCACCTTTTTCTTTATAAGCCCCCCAATCAATTTGACTGTTTTCTAAATCAAACAGATTAATCTGTTGAATACGAACCTCTTGACCATCACAAGTGTTGTTAGCATTATCACTCCAATTGCTTTCGGTGCTATCAACCAAAATACGGCGCGTAAAAATCTTTTTCCCAGAGGTAGCGATAAAGCTATCAATATCTTCTTTTTTAATTATGTGAGAAGCATCATAGCATTTACATTGAATAGCCGCATAGCCCCCTTCATCACGGATTGTAGCGACCAGATCAATGCCGATATCACGTCCATCTTCATCATGCTCCTTAGCCCATTCCAAATAAGTCTGAACCTTTTCGTATTCTTGCTTTTGAAGCGGGTCGTTTGTCAAATAAGCCATGACAAGGTTTTCAAACATGGTTCCTAATTCACGGGGTGATTTAGCTCGTTGACGATAATATTCTAAGAGAGAGCGTAAAGTGACATGTTCATTATCATACTTATTAAAGTGATGCATATTACAACAGGACTCCGTTTTCATATGAGGGGGTTAATTCTTATCAAAAGAATCAAAACGAAGCTTATTAAATCCATTTTGAATGAATAGTGAGAAAACTGGAAAAAATGCTAAAAAAGCCGATAATTTTTTCAAAAGGGTTTTTAAAAGCTTGTTTATCCACAGCCCATGGCATAGGATAAGATCAGCAAAGTAGTGAAATTTGCTGTTCGTTTTATGGAAAAAAGACAAATTTGATATGTGCTTTTAAGATATCATATGAGTATTTTGATAGGTTTTATGACTCACTAAAATGATCACTTTTGTCAGTTTAATTTACTGACACAAACTGACAAATATATATTATGGATTGTATTTAAGGTTGTATTGTCGATATAGGTTGTATCGTTAAAATACTAACATATTGAAATATAATGTTTTTAATTTTTTCTCATTTAAAAAAATAATAGAGGGTCTAAAAGGAACTGATAACACTGACAGCACTGGACAAAACTCTTCTGTTCAGATCACTCAGATCATTATCTTTGGAGAACGGTTGCTTAATGCGCTGTACAGAGAGTTTTGCCTATTTGAGTAGAAAGTTTTAAAAGAG
>NZ_JBHIOY010000032.1:0-4061 GCF_042195785.1 Bartonella sp. AP58NXGY
TGCATGGGGTCAAAACGGTCTTGCAAACCATATTGTTTGGCTGTGCTGTCTATAAATTGATACAACCCACCCGCAGATGAACGTGGATTCCTTGCATTGGGATTGCCGCCACTTTCCACTTGCGCAACACGGTACAAATAGCTTTCTGGCAAGCCATATCGCGCTGCTGCTTGACGGATCGCTTGATCGACTGAAGGACTAGAACGGGTCATTAACCCTTACTCCTTAAAAATCTTCCCGCTTCTCCTAACGCTGCCGAAGAAATGAAATGCCAAAAATGGTCACTACCAATTCCTGCTTTATGTAATTGTATAAATCTTTGTAACATTTGAGCAACTTCCTTCTGGTTCATACCTTTAACGCCAAAAGTTGCTAATTTCGCTATATCACGTTCAAGTATTTGCCTTTCTTTTTGTGGCAATTTTCTAATCGTATCAGATAAAATATTTTGTATAATTTTTGCCCCTGCATGTGCTGCACTAGTTTTTCCATACGGTATATTAACACCTGTTAAATAATTATGTTCAGGCGTTCCTTGAAACGGTTTCAGTGCTCTTTTCGCCGCATCTTCATAGAACCTTTCACCCTCTACAGCTTTTCTAAACGCATGAATGTTTTTAGAGCTTAAAGATCTGCTTAGATTATCTGACATGCTACCCGTTTGTAAAATATTTGAAAGGCTATTAATAGGACGCGAACCTTTTAATAGATCATCAATATAGTCTCTCATCCCTACATGATAAGTATTGAGACCACTAGGCATTGCTCCTTTACGAAGACCTTCTGCAATCCCCTCTCCAGATACATCTCTTTCTGCAATTTTTTTGCCTTGGCTTATAGCTTCTGCAAAGCCTTTGTATTTTGCTGCGCTACCCCGAGCTGCTTTATAAGTAGGGGAAATTTTATCCGTTATTTTTACCAAATTGTTCTTCAAAATTTGATATGTAGAAGCCCCTTCTTCATCACCAAGCTTTCGATTCATTCTGATTAAAACATCAAGGGATTTCTTGCTTCGATCTAGTAACTCCATTGTAGGTTTATAATTGATATGGCTAAACTCTTTTGCATAGAATCGTTGAGGTATTGCTGTGCGGGGGTCTCTTTCTAACTTTTTGACAGCGTGCTTAAGAGCGTCTTGAAATCCTTCTTGTTTAAAAAGCCTATTAAGAGCTGGATAATATCTTTTTTCTATTGGAGTACGATAGGCTTGTGCATAGAGAGAACCATGTGCTTCTTCCCCTTGCTCTTTAAGCAACCTTTTTAAAACTTTCGTATCTTGGAGAGGGGTAATGTTTTCATCTGCCGATTGACCAAGGCGCTGAACTGCTCCCTGCATCCGTCCTTCATGGGCTCTTTTCAAAAGTTCAGAAACACGCGTATTTGTTGTCCCCATATTCGCAAGCAATACTTCTAAATTCGGACTAATATCTGTCAAAAATGCATGGCGTGGTGCATTTGCAAGATGTTCAGCAACATTCTCAACACCATCATCATATAATGTTTTTGCAACTTCTCTGACTACTTTAGTTTGAACTTCCTTATGAGCAGGATTAAAACGCCCTCCTTTCATAAAGGGAATATAGGGAACATGTTGCAATCCCCTTGCCATTTTTTTTGTACCCCAAGAAGCAACTGTACCGGCAAGAGAACCAATAGGACCAGCTACTGTTCCAATACCACCACCAAACCCTGCCGATATAAGACGACCAGAAAGACCCTCTCCTGCTCCAGAGCCATGTAAAGCTCCTGAACCTGCCCCGAACATCATCGCCTTACCAATATTTCCAAGTGTTGACATATGCTTTGCAAGAGCCAAAGCCCTTAATGGAGGCACAAAAAGTGAGAGTCCTGTCGGTACAAGTGAACCAGCAGCATAAGCAATAGAAGACCAAATAGGATATTTCTCTTGCAAGGCTTTTTGGTAAGCGCGCTCCTTAGCTACCCGTCTATTATATATCTCCTCTGCTTTCTTATCACCACGCCAATAATCTATAAAACCCGCTTCATTGGCTGCTTTCATCTCGTCAAAATAATCTGCCGTCGCACCAGACGCGCTATTCCTCATAACAGCATCCAACACCGTAAGATCTTTATCATCAAATGAGAAATCATCTGTTGTAGTTGATTGATTAGATAGCTTCGCAATCTCAGCGGGATCTTCAACTACGCGGAAACGTGTTCCGTTCTTAGCGTATACATATCGAGGAGAAGATGAAGAAGAACTGTTAGCATTTGATCTTATAATCTTTTCAATCTCAGCAGAATCTTCAACTACACGAAAACGTGTCCCATTCTTAGCATATACATATTGAGAATTAATCGCACCAGAAGTCTTATAAGGGGCCATTAATATTTACTCCTTAACCAGAAATTCACCACTGGAACTATCCACAAAATAAAGTACGTTATCCTTAATAGATGCCTCTTCTAAACTCATCTTTGGTATATTTTCACTACCTCCTTGTGACACCAACCCATTAGTAAAAGATTGAGAAGGGTCTTTTTTACGCTCTTTTACTTCCAATCCATGTGATAACCTATAAATTTCTTCATTATTAAATTCTTGAAAATGTGCAAGCATCTTCTTAATATTTAAAAGTCTTGTATGTAATACTTCAGGCTTGTCACTAATATCTAAAGTACCATAAGATGATACTAACCACTGGCTTTCTTTCTCAGATAATGGACCAACACCTACGGTTCCATTCTTACTTTGTTTTTTGATTGATGCAATCACTCGCTTAAAGACACCGCCTTGAATCTGAGTAAATAGATATTTTAATGTTTTGGCATCAGATCCTGGGAAAATTTGAGTAACCGTACCACCTTTACCAGCAACCCAATCTGGATCACTCTCTATAAGTTTAATGGCATGATTAACCGCACCCATAGTATTATCAATTTCTAATGCAACTTCTTTCACATACTCTCTCTTATTTGTTTCCCACTCTTCTATGTCTCGTTTTTTCTGATTATACTCCAATTCCTGTAGAGATCCTTTAATCGGTCTCGCTTCACGTTCACCTGTCTCCGGATTGATATACCATTGATGCCCCAGAGGTAACTTAGGAGTATCACCACCTGTTAGCATCGCACTAAGCATTTGCGGATTACGTGCCATAATAGCAGCTTCTTCTTCACTATAGCCTTTGGACTTTAGATACTCGACGGTCTGGTTAACCTGTCCTCTTTTTTCTCTTTCCATATCACCACGACGAAGATTCATAGCTCCACTCGCTAAACTTTGTGCTATCGTCCCATCTGATAATGCATAACCAATCCCATAATCCGATAATCTTTGTAAAAACTCAGGACTACGCAAATAATCCCAAAAACTCTGTTGAGAACCAGTATCTTGGTGAGGAACACTGCTCTGTTGTGGCTGTGCAAACTGCTGTGGTTCTACCGGTGAAATAGGCTCTGGTAATTGAGACTGCTTTGGTTTCAATGATGCCAAATCTGAAAGTGCATTAGGCAAAGGTTCCATATCTAAAGAGTTTGGTTGTGAACCAAAGGTCGCTACTGGTAAAGAAGGGACTGAAGACGGTACATCCGGTTTTCTGCCTTCCGGTCTTAAAGATGAACTTACATCTGGTAAAGGTGAAGTATTTTTAGCGAAACCTAAAGGATTCGATTGTGAACCAAAAGTTGCTATAGGTGAAGAAGGGGTTAAATAAGGCAAATTATTTGCCTGTTGTTTGGCTTCTTCTAATGCCAAATGTTGATCGTAGCTACGCATATATGGTACATATTGTCTCATTACATACATAGACTTAAGAAGTCTTGATAACATGTTATCGTTACTATTTTGCATAACTACCTCACTTTTGTCCTGCAAAACCAGAAATACCAGCTAAAATCCCTATAGCGTTCTTCCAAGGGTCGTTACCATGCATCTTAGATTCTGACACATTATTCGTTGTCGTGCCGTAATTTCTTGCGAAGCCATGACC
Organism: Bartonella sp. AP58NXGY; assembly: GCF_042195785.1. Taxonomy (NCBI): domain Bacteria; kingdom Pseudomonadati; phylum Pseudomonadota; class Alphaproteobacteria; order Hyphomicrobiales; family Bartonellaceae; genus Bartonella; species Bartonella sp. AP58NXGY. The sequence continues at coordinate 3,954 of NZ_JBHIOY010000032.1, forward strand.
GGCGTTCATAAGCATATTCAACCTATTCCAGCCGCTATTGTCTTGTTCCAGCCAACGTTCTCTATTGGCATCAACAACTCTCTGATTGTGGGCATCAAGTACACCTCC
>NZ_JBHIOY010000033.1:0-4040 GCF_042195785.1 Bartonella sp. AP58NXGY
TCATCAAAGAGGTTTTGCGCAATATCGGCTTTGCCTTGGCTTGAGTCTGGTCCATAGGCACGTAGTGTATACATATCTGGTAAACCATTTCTTGTGGTATAGCCATTTACGAGTTTGAAAGAGTTTTCAGTTGCTTTTCCAGAAACTTGAATGAGTGAAAGCCCCCGTACATTAGGAGCAGCAGAGATATTTGCTTGACTACTGTTCTTTTCTACGCGTCCTGAAACATAAACTGATGTGTTGCCAGCGACATCCCCATGGATCAAAAGCCTATCGGTTTTTTGATCGGCGATGGGTGCTCCATCACTCCATTGTGCGTTGAAGTAAATCTTTGCATCACCCGTTGCATTGTAGACTTCTTGCGTGTCTGGTTTACCAGAACCTATATACAAAGTTTGGTAATGCTCTTCTGTTGGCTTGCTAAACATAATGGAGCTGTTATCGAGATTAAGCGTAGAAATATCGGAACGAGATCTTTGAGCAATATCAAGTAGTTTTCCATCAGCATCTTTTTCATTGTTACTGATCTTCAACGTCCATTTTGTGTTGTTTTTCAGATCAAAGCGTGTTTGCCCATTTTCGTCATTTCTTACACCGCCTTGTAAGACAGAATGATCTGCAGTTAAAGTAAACATTTCAACAGGTTTTGTCTTCTGCTTTATGTTTTTGAATAACGTATCTGCAAGGATTTTTGAATTTTTGAGATTAATTTTCCCCATTGATTCATCGGTATTTATTCCAATACCATTTTCAACGATCAGATCTGTATTGGTCAAATTAACTTCACTGTTTTGCCAATCTTGTGGATTACTATTACTTAGGCCATTTAACTTATTTTTAGACAAATCTGCAAAATTCACCCCAGCAACCCCTGCTGTTGCAGAAGTATTTGCGAGATCAATATGTCCATTTCTGTTTATCTTTAGTGCAATTATTGTTGCATCTATTTTGTTTTCAGCGCCATTGACCATCTTAATCGTGCTATTGGATGCGACAAGTCCAAAATCAACTTTTTCAATCGTTGTTTTTCCGTTTAATTCAATGACGCTATTTGCAGCAGCATTTACACCCATGCTGGGCAGTTCGATTCCCTCAATATTTGTTCTTTTCCCTTTTATCGTTAATTCTTCGCTTGTGATTTTGCCTCCATCCGTTACATAAAGACCAAAGAGAGTCTTCGTAATCGTTGTTTTTCCTTTTAATTCAATGACGCTGTTTGGGCCCTCAGCTGATGCGCCTGTAACTGAACTTTCGCCATTTTCTGTGAGTGCAACATCTTTAACATTAATATATCCACCAAAAGTTGCATATAATGAATTATTACTCCCAGTAACAGTTCCTCCTGTCATGAAAATTTTTGATTGCTCACCAATGGCACTCAGCGCATTATGCTCAGATGAAATGATTTTCGCACCATTGTTTAAAGTAATGCTACTGCCGTTTTGAGCAATTATTGCTTCTCCTTTTGCCTCAAAAGATCCGCCGGTGATTGTTATTTGAGATTTGTTATCTGCTAAGATGCTGTTTTTTGCTTTCGTGACGGTTACATTATTTAAAGTGACAATACTTCCTTTGTCAGCACTTATTCCTTTATCCATAAGAAAGTCATCATTTCCGCTTGATATTTTTACATCTTTCAGCGTGTTTTCTTTGCTGGTGGTGTTAAGAAATGATGCACCTACTGCTTTGTCTCCTGTGACCTCAATCGATCCTCCGGTCATCTTGATTGTCGCATTATCACTTTCGGCTTTAACACCGATCGAAGCATTTTTAATTGTTGTGTTACCATTCAATTCAATAGTGCTGGAACCTCTTGCAAATGCACCGAATTTTGTTCCTTTACCATTTGCTGTGAGCACAACATCTTTAACATTAATATATCCACCAGCTTTTGTATATAATACACTATTGCTACCGGTAACAGTTCCCTTTGTCATAAAAATTTTTGATTGCTCACCAATGGCATTGAGCCCATCACCGTTAAGTGATGTGATTTTTGCCTTATTGTTTAAAGTAATGATACTACCGTTTCGAGCATTGATTGCTGTTTCGTTTGCCTCAAAAGATCCATCGATAACTGTTACTTGAGTTTGGTTATCTGCAAAGATGCTGTTTTTTGCTTTTTTAACAGTTATATTTTTCAAAGTGAGTTTACTTTTTTTTTCAGCTTTTATTGCGTTATAGGGTTCACTGTTTTCACTTGTTATTGTGACATTTTCCATATTTCCGTTACCAGCATTTAGCTGAATAGCGGTTTTATCAACATTGATAGAACCTCCTGTCATTTTGAATGTAGCGTTGTCCGATATATTAACGCCGTATTCATAGGAAGATTTAGTTCCAAGTGGAGCACCAATGATGGTATTGTCCGATAATTCAATCAAACTATCGGATCCTTTAACGGTGACAACGGTTGTAACAGATGGTGGTGTTGGAGAGGTACTCCCCAGCTTTAAATTCTTGCCGATGATTTTTCCACCCGTTTCTGCCCAAATATTCTCGTAGCTTTCTTTAGAGACTTCCATTTTTTTTCCATCAGAAACTTTAAGTTCTTTAAGTTCTTCCGCTTGTGTGTTGTGGTAGGTCCCAAATAATAGAATTGCTGCAGTTGCTGTATGCGATAAAAGAGATTTTTTAGACATTTATGTTCTCCTCACTTAAAACTAAGCTACAAATATTTTTTCTGTTTGCCATATCTCCACTTGTTATAAGAAGAACAAACAATATAAGAAAATAAATAATGGTCTATAAAAATATTCTTCTTGCTCACTATTTTATAATTTACTTATAGTTTTATAATTTACTTATAGTCAAATTAAAAAATATAATAATTAATGTATATATTTATATTTAAGTCATATTATATTTATAGTTTTAGTTATTACGTATTAAATATATAATTAAAAATATTAAAATGATATTTAAAGACAATATTATAAGCAAATGATCGTTGTTTGTTTGTACTTTTTAATGGTATCACAGTACTGTCATATATTTTGATGCATTAAGGAGAATAAAGGGGGGACAGCATCGTTGGGAACAGCCGTCAGCAAAAATTAAAAAAGTTTACTTAATTTTAGATCTGAGGTGTTTTATATTGGATGTAATGTGTTTTATAAATATGCTAAAGAGTACTGATTGATGCTTTTATAAATCTTAGTTTCTTCTTGAGTATTTTGATAAAGTGGTTGATGTCTTTGTTTTTTTGGTGTATTTAATTAAATTATCTGCGTAAAGAAATATTTTGCAGTATGTTTCCTATGTAAAGAGGAAAATAATAGTAGCTTGTGCTTTTTATCTACTTACGACAGTAAAACTTTACATTTTCTTTTTGCTTTGAGAAAAAGGGGAAGGGGATTTTATGAAGCAAGCGCGATTTATCAATAAACATATATGATTTATCAATAAATACATATAAGGTGTTTTTTCTGAAAGTTTTACTTTCACTTGGAGATGAAGCGCTTTGCGACATTTTTGTTTATGAGAGATAAATGCCATTCAATATCTAAGACAGCGTAAGGGGCAGATTTCTCAAAATCACTGAATTTATTCTCACCCTTAAGCATAACCACCCGCTTTAGTGCATATTTTCATTCTTTTGCGCAAAGACTGCTACACGCATTTCACGCTCCCCAATTCCAGCAAATTGGCAAGACCTTCCACAGCTGTCTTTTCAGGATTATAACGAAAGCGTTTTTTTGCCTGTGTACGAGCAACTACTTCAATCTGGTATGCATCAAAAACAATACCTAGCCTTGTCAATCAATAAATCTTGATGGAGATGATCTTGGGAGGATAAAGAACAAAAGCTATTCGAGCGATCTTTTTATGAAAGGGTGTCAAGAATAAAAAAAGGCAGCATATCGTGCTGCCTTTTTTTAAATTGAATAGAATGAATAGGCTTGCTTTTACAGCTTTGTGTTAAAACTGATAGCGTATGCCGCCTGAGAAATTTGCTCCAGATATACCAGTTTTCTGAAGCTTTTGTTGATAACTTACATCACCATGAAGGGAGAAATTGTGAGACAGTTGCGCATTGA
>NZ_JBHIOY010000034.1:0-1994 GCF_042195785.1 Bartonella sp. AP58NXGY
AACGGGTCATCGGTTAAACATCCTCACAACCTCGTTTCCACTTAATCTAAACAAATCAGAAAAACGCTTTTTCACCCACTCTTTCGTGACATATCCATTATGATGCGCATTTACCATACGTTGAATGAGATCGACAATTTGAGCATTCTTAATCTGTGTTCCCCCTGTTAACAATTTGACAACATCCTTTTCAATCCGTTGACGCTCTCTAAACGCCGCCTCTTTGAAAGGAATCCAAGCAGCCTTCCCAGCAGCTTTTGCTAATTGTACAGCTGCATCATGTTTACCCGTTGGCATACTGACGTTATGCGTAAAAGATATCTTTTCATCCGCTACACGACCTGGTATTCTATTATAAAAATCTGCATAATCGGCTTCTTTTTCGATAACCTTCTTGACCGCAGAAGCTTTATCGACTCCATAAATCTTTGCAAATCGTTTATACAGATCATTCGTACCAAAAATCTCCTTTGCCTTGGATACTTCATCTTTTGTTTGCCCCATACCTTGTAAAAGTTCTGCCCTTGAGCCCTTTTTAAAGTATTCTTGTTGTGCCTTTGGTAATTCATCAAAGATTTTACTGAACTCATCCTTATTAACCGACTTGCTAAGGATTTTGGAACCTTCATCCATGGCATCTAAACGTGAACTATATTGATGATACAATGATCGTGCCTTCTTATATTTAGGCGATATATCATCCATAAGCTCTAATAACTTTTTCTGAATGCCAACTAAGGTATGAACTTTACTGTTATCTCCTACCTTCTCGGCTGCATCTCTCATAAGACCAAGTTTAACCTTCGTTTCATGGAGAACACCCATGTTGGGCTTTTCTTTAAGGAGATTAAATTTTTCAGAAGAAAATGGAGCAACTTCTTTGACCTTACTCGTGAATTCCTGTAGCCCTTCTTTATAAGCCTGTTTGAAATATGGACGCTTCATTAATTCATTAAGAGCGCCATAATGCTGTTCTCCTATTGGTATTTTTTTGGCTATTTCGTAAAGATGTTCTGTATATGCTTCCCTACTCGCGATAAGATCATTTTTTAAACCTGTGACATTTTGATGAGGAACAAAGTATTTATCAGCCGCCTGATGAATACGCTCCCCTCCTCCCAGCGCTCTCTGTTTAGCTCTCTTGGTTAAATCAAGATAAGCCCCTTGGTTTCTTTTCGCGATATCAAAAACAAGATCTTGTAAAAAAGGACTATGATCAGCTACGTAATCGGTAGGAACTGCTTTTTTAAAAGATTCTCCTAGCTCTTCAGAAGCTTCATTGCCTAAATGTTTACTGATTGCTCTTAACGTATCTTTTGAAACACCTTCTTTCGTATGAGAAGGAGAAAAAAGTCTTCGTATTCCACCAAAAGTAGAACCAAGCATACTGCCTACAAGATTTCCAGCCAATGCCCCGCCCATTCCTAAAGTTCCACCAGATGCCGTGGTTTGAAGTGTATTTAAAAGTCCTTCGCCTTCTCCTGCGCCATGTAATGCACCAGATGCTGCACCTACTTTAAGCAAATGAGGTAATGTTGTTTTGTTCGTGATGCCTAAAAATGGACTTGCAAATCGACTTGGTAGTGACTGACCAGTTTTCAAAAAGGCTTGACCTAATTTTGACCCCGCCACATTCCTTGCAAGTGTAGGCGCTACAAGGCGTGCTCCTGAGGCTAACAGTCCTCCCCCTAAAGTCGCAAGTGAAGGGATTGCCGACCCTAAAGCATTTCCAGCAAAAGAAGTCCAATAATGTTGATCACTCATCCTACGATAATAATCACGTAGTCTATTGGCTTCTTTCTCATATTTTTCTATGGTTTTCTTATCTCCAGTCCAATAGTTGTAAAGCCCATTCAAAAAAGCACTTATTGCCCACTGATCATCAGAATCACGTCCTGCCGCTGTAATCCCCGCAATCTCATCATCTAAATTAAAACTCAATCCATGCTTTAAAGAGTTCCAAAAAGCTTCACTTTGCGTGATTTCGGGATGTT
>NZ_JBHIOY010000034.1:2094-3893 GCF_042195785.1 Bartonella sp. AP58NXGY
CTCATCATCTAAATTAAAACTCAATCCATGCTTTAAAGAGTTCCAAAAAGCTTCACTTTGCGTGATTTCGGGATGTTCTGCTTCTTCTTCATAAGAATTATTATATAAAGGATAGTCGGCTACATAAACATCATCACCAAGTTCAAGAACTCGATCTCCTGGTCGATAACGTTTACCTGAATTGCTGGGATTAAGAGGATAATCGGCTACGTAAACATCATCCCCAAGTTCAAGAACTCGATCTCCTGGTCGATAACGCTTATTGTTTATCATCTTTTTGCTCCCTTATATACTGGATGACCATTATAATTAACTATTGTTCCAGGAGGATAACGATCTAGCTCTTCTCTGCTACTTATAGTTGGCAAATTTGCACTGCCTCCTTGTGATGACTGATTAGCAGAGGAGCGACTAGCATCTTCACCTAGTAAATAGGCTTTTGCTTCAGGCGATAGTCTTGAAATAACATCTCTTATTTGATTCAGATTCCGCGTAAATAATTCTACATTCATATCAATGCTTAGTTCACCTAAAGAATGCTTTAGCATGTCAAGATCTTTATCACTGACATTTCCAAGTCCTACCGCTCCTGTCCTTGATAATTGCTTCAGTTCGTCTATACGATCACTTGCTATACGTTCCTTAATTGATTTCACGACTTTATCTGCACCATTTTCTTTCAATCCAGGAACAATGCTTTTAATCCAAGCAATCAGACCTGTTGCATACCCACCTTTTTCCTTAAGGTACTCATCAAGATATGTGAGATCTTTCAATAAAATACTTTTCCGTACTATATTATTTGCATATAGAGCTTTTGCACGTTCAGCTTCCTCATACGATTTACCACCTTCAACCATAATATATCTATATCCACCTGGTGCATTCGGATCTTCCACAAGCATCCTACCGTCATTGGTAAATTGGGAATTCCTATTTCCACCGTTCACTTTTTGTAATAGAAAAGCATTCAACGCATCTCTATTTCCAGCTATGAACCGCGCTTCTTCTTCACTATAGCCTTTAGACTTTAGATACTCGACAGTCTGGTTAACCTGCCCTCTTTGTTTATCTCCTTCATGCAAGTTCTTCAGCCCCTTGGCAAAAAGTTGCCATCCAGATGAATTTGGACTAGCCGTTATCGCACCCATAAGAAAATCATCAATATTTTTACTAACATCAGACTGTGAAAAACGAGAAAATTTATCCCAAAAACTAAGATTTGGTTCAGGAGGCTGTTCTTGCAATGGAACTGGTTTTGTTGAAATAGGTGGAGAAGTCTCTAACTGAGGAGGAGTTTCTGATTGTGGAATCGGAGAGGGTTTATTCCCCTCATTATCTATCTCAGAAGGACGAATAGAACCTATTGGAGAAGGAGAAAAAGAGCCTATCTTATATGGATCATTCATAGAAATCGCATTAAGAAAAACTGGTAATTTATGTTTGTCCTTTCGTTGATTCGCTATTGATTGTAGTAGATCTTTTTCTAGTCTGCGTTCGTGTAGATCTTTTTCTAGTTTTAATGCCCAACTTCTATCTCTCGGGTCAAAATCTATAAAAACCATTACTTTCCCTTTAACTATTTATTTTTTCTAAGATTATTCAAACTAAACGGCAGCATTTGCTGCCTTTTCCGCAGCCTTCTTTAATCCAAAAAGCACCATCATAGCATTCTGCCAAGGGTCGTTACCATGCATCTTAGATTCTGACACATTATTCGTCGTCGTGCCGTAATTTCTTGCGAAGCCATGACCGGCGTTCATAAGCATATTCAACCTATTCCAGCCGCTATTGTCTTG
>NZ_JBHIOY010000035.1:0-3605 GCF_042195785.1 Bartonella sp. AP58NXGY
TTGTGCAATATTTCCACCATTGCTCCTTTGAGGAATTGGGTAAACACTACCCTATTGCTGTACTCATGCAGTAGGATCAACTTGATTCTATTGCTCTTTGAGCAATTGGTGCAAGTTGCACCTATTCCTCATCACAACCGATCAAATGGTCAAGTTGACCCTTTGATTTTCTGTCACTCAGAGGTTTTCTTTTCTCCTGTTTTGTTTCCCTTATCTGGTGCCTCAAAGGTTATTTCTGTGATGTAGCCGCTTTGCTTTTCATAGCGATGGGTCACGGTAGCAGCTTTCCATGGACCATTGATTTCGCCTCGAAACCCTTGCAGGAGAAGCGGTTGACCCGCCATGATTTCAGGGTATCCCGCAAGAGTTAAGGAGCCACTGCCTACAGCACGGCATAAGCGATCCGACTCGGAAGCAGCCGCCGCTTGTGCTTCTTCTTGACTTGGATAACAACTGCGCAGACGGCGAATGGGGCCAGTAAACCCTGTTTGATGCTTGACTTGGCATTGTTGCCCTTTTGCGCGATCAAAATAAGAAGCTTCAATGATGCCGTATTGCGTACGCGGCTCTAGGGTGAATTCCCAATGGGAACACTCATGTTGATGAATGGTCTGGAGGGGGAGATTGTCCCCGCTTAAAAATAAAAACTTATGGTCTTTGATTAAAAAACGCGCCCGCATGCGATCCGCAAGCCTAGTTAAAAAATCAACGGCCGATTGATCGGTGCGCACCACATAAGGCAAGGTTTGTTTGGTAAATTGTGGACTGACCTTTGCTTGATAACCATGGCGTTTGGCAAGGGCCTCAACAATCTCAGCAATGGTTTTGTGGTCAAAATGTTCACTCGCCTGTTCTTTGATCTCCGCACACATCGAGGCACTTTTGCCACAAAGGCGCAAAATCTCTCCATCACTGCCCCCACAACTGATCACCGTCTCCACAACAAAACGCCCCATAAAGGCACGAATGCTGTCCTGATAGCCAAAGGTGACATGGAGCGCACTGTTACTGGAGGGAATCTCTAAATCATTGCCGCTATCATCAAATTCCGCCTCGAATGTATCGGCTTCATTACCCGCATTGTCTGTGATGGTTGCCGTTAAAAGACGTTGGTAAAAAACTTCATGAACAGGTTTTTCTCCCACCTTAACCACAATAAAAGGGTGTGTGCGCATTAATCCCATAACCGTTTCACCACGCGGTTCTTTTCTTGGGGGATAAATTCAGGCAGAATGACCGTTAAGCCTCGCGGTAAAATTGGACCATATTTGGCAATCTCTGGATTGGCTTCCAATGTGGCTTCACAATAGCCATTTAATAATCCAACTTGAGAACGGTCCCCTAACACAGCCATGGCATGTTGAAAGCAGAGGAGATCGAGACTCATATCCTCCAGCTCTACAACAACACGCTTTTCTGGTATCTTCATAAAGTTTGCCCCACCTGATATTGTCCTTGCGGTTTTCCGCCATTAAAAAAGGGTAAGAGACTGATGGAATAGCGGATACGCTGGGATTGACCGGAGCGACTGATAAAGTCGTGGTCTTTCGTGATACTGGTGATCACCACGGGTCCATGGAGAAGGACACTATAGGTGGTATCATTGATCCAACGAAGCATCTGGACCGGCTTTGCTCTCTTGATCGTTGTGGTGATGGCATCAATGGCTACACGATCACCAAATTCTTCTGGAAACCAAACGCCATGAATGGTTTTGGGATCATTGCCATAGCCAGTAAATTGCAAACTAGGCGACTTGCCAAAACGCTCTAAGCAAACCCATGAGGCAGAGAATTCCTCTTCAAAAGATTGGAAATTAAGCCAGTCCACATAAAATTGATGTGGACCTAACATCATCAAAGGATCTTGCATGCTCCCTCCCATTATTCTATTCCCTCATGCAATGCATTAGCGCGTGCCCGTTGAATGGTGTGAGTAACCGTTCGACCATTAGCAACAGGATCACGAGCGCCATTGACATGCACCGTGACATTTTGAGTGCGATACATAAGTTTGTGTGTCCCTCCCCTCATTGCCTTCCTGCCATTATTCGGTCCCTCCATGCAGCGCATTGGCGCGTGCGCGTTGAATGGCGTGACTAACCGCACGACCAGTGGCAATGGGATCACGCGCGCCATTGACATGCACCGTGACATTTTGATGGTGCGTGATGGGGACGCGTTCTTTGTCTTTTGCTTCTGTGAGAGGCACATTGGCACGACCAGCCACCGCAAATTGTACAAGGGGCTGAGGCGTTTTGCCTCCTAAAAAACTTGGCAAATAATCTCTTACATCAATCGACCCAATCCACCCCTTTATGCGGTGAGGTAAAGATTTACAAAAATCTGTCAATTGTGAGATGGACGACATAAAACCATTAACAATCCAATTCGCTAAATCTTCCCCGGCTTGTTCCATACCAGCCTTGGCACTATCCGTGAGCTTTTCTTGAGAAAAAAAACGCTTCAACCATTGCCAAAAGTTGGAAAGGCTTTGTTTAATCCCCTCCCACAAGCTTTCACAAATTTGAGCAACAGAGGCAAGACCTTGTTTAAACTTTTGCCAATTTTGAGAGAAATCAAAAGCAGCAGCAATGATATTCTTCCAACGGGTGATGGTGCTGGTATCAGCCCCAAAAAAACGCATGACGGCTTCAAAGGCTTGGCCAAAAGCCCGTGTTATCCCCCGTGCAAAGCCCTTTATAAAAGAAGAAACACGGTCCCAATATTTCCACAAAGCAAAACCAGCAGCCAATATGATAGCCACAACAGCAGCAATCACAGCCCCTACCGGAGTAAAAAGCCCCCCCACAACAGAGGACAGGCTTGCCCCAACCACTTCGATCACGGTTCCTATCAAACCAAAGCTCCTCGCAAAAGCCGCCCCTGAGACAGCAATCCCCCGCAAAGCACCCACCAACAAGGTCATGGGGCGCAAAAGTTTGAGGAAACGTGCCCCAAACCCTGCGGTGAGCAAGCCCAGTGAGCGCCCTGAAGCCAAGAGCCCGCGCCAACTTGCCTTCAGCATGCGGCTAATAGATCCAAGCTTGATAAAAGAGGCAATCAATTGCAGGATCCCAAGGCGGGTTCCCGCCATGGTAAAACGTACAACCCGTAAAGCGATGTTAAAAGCCATCAGGGCGGCAATGGTTTTGATGATCACACCGGTCAAAACAGGGTGTTCATTAGCCCATGCCATCAGAACGTTTAAAAAACCACCAACAGTTTCCATTAAACTGTTCACATGGGGCAACAAAACCTCACCAATGGTAACCCCTAAAGCCACAATGCGGTTTTGCAACAGTTCAAATTGCCGCATGGCACCGGTTGCTTGTTTATCTGCCTCTTGCTCTACAGAGCCTTTAAAGACTTTTGGGTCTTTCACATAATCTAATGCTTGCCCTAGCAATTCGGGATTGCCAACCAATTTGGCAAAATCACCGGTAAAGTCGCGCCCCGCAATGGCAATCAGCGAACGCATTCCCTGTTCGGATTTGCCCAACACATCAAAAAAGCGCACCAAGGTACCGGTGGCATCTTTCTCCAAATCTTCCATAAATTTTTGGCGAGAGAGACCAATATTGGTAAAAGCATCTTCAATATGTT
>NZ_JBHIOY010000036.1:0-3306 GCF_042195785.1 Bartonella sp. AP58NXGY
AGCGGAAAAAGCCTTTCCCTTGTTAACAAAGCAGGCTTTATTCAAGCTGGTGGAAACTTAAATATCCAAACCAACACTCTAAAAAACGAAGCCGATAGCACGCCTGTCATCACAGAAAAAACGGAATATAGCGATATTTCTTTCCAAAAACCAGAACGCTTTGATTCAATTGAAAATGCGATTTTGTATCATACAACAAGTATAGCAAATGAGTTGGGGATAGAAATATGGGCCGTTTCCTATGAGGAAGTTGAATGTTCGGGAAACACATGTGATTTTCACTTTAAAAATTCTTTGCCCAACAAAGAGGCAACTTATGGTAAGATAACTTTAGAAGATGGGATAGTATACAAGGCATTTACTTGGAATGAAGAGAGTGAAAGTTCGGTTTTTTTTCAAGGGTACCGATGGAATAATTTATCTCACATGATACAGAAAACTGTCACGCAAGAATTTTCGCCTACTCGTCAAGGAATGATACAGTCTCACGGCAATCTTATTATTAACGCTGATACCATTGACAACCATTATAGCATTATAGAAGCAGGGGGAAACGCCGATATCCACGCCAATGTGCTGACCAATTTAGGTGCAACAGCTTATAAAAACACCTATATGGGTTGTCAGGCTAATACGGATGCTTATTGTTATGCTTATAACGCTGATGGAAGCCGAAATGTTGCTTTAGATATAATAAATAATGATGGTTTTCGCCATATCAATTCAGAAGTTCTCGATACTGTTCCTGGTCTTGTTCAAGCGGGTGGCATTTTGAATTTGGTGGTCGATCAACTCCACAACGAGGCAGCGGAAGGTTCGATTACAGGGGATGCGCATTTTGAGGCAAAAACCGTTGGAGGCAATCCACTGGAGTCCTTAAGTGGTTTAACCGGGGCTGGCGCTCTCTTTACACCAAAAGTGGATCTCAATAATGCGGGGGAACTTTCTGAGGGGCTCCCTTTACCAAAGCCCCAATCGGGTGGGGTTGGGGGCACGCTACCCAATCAAAATTTCATTTATGAAACGCGGGCAGAATTCCTTGATGTTGGCAAGTTTTATGGCTCAGCCTATTATTTGAACAGAATAGGTTACAATCCTGATCGGGAGATTTTTTTCTTAGGCGATGCTTATTTCGAAAAGGAATTGATTGAAAAACAAATGCGTGATCTTGTGGGTCAAGGTTTGGGTAAAGGCTCCTTTATTCCTGGAAGTGATGCCATTGAACAAGTCAAAACTTTGCTGGATGTCGGGGCAGACTATGCAAAAGCCCACAATCTCCCCTTTGGTGAGGCTTTGAGTGAAGAACAATTGGCATCCCTAGAAGCCCCGATGGTGATTTATGTGCGCCAACAGGTCAAGGGCATGGATGTTTATGCACCGGTGCTTTATATCCCCGAAAAAGACAGAGCCTCCTTTGTTTCTGCTGGGGCTTTGATCATGGGCGATGATATCAATATCACCAGCCAGAATACAAGCAATTCCACAATAACCAATTCAGGGCGGATTGCGGCAAACCACCAATTGCATGTGCATGGTGGGGATATCTTTAGTCAAGGGGGGCATTTTGCGGCGGGTGGTGATGCTGTTATCCTTGCGGAGAAGAATATTCGTTTAGATGCAGGGCGCACAACGGTTGACGGCGTGGAGACAGTATTAAACACCGAGGCGCTTTCTGCTGGGGGTAATGCAACGGTGATTGCCAAACAAGATATCACCGCCTCAGGGGTGGGGATCACTACCGGAGGTGATCTTGCCATGGCTACAGAAGAAGGTAACTTGACGATCGGTTCAGCTGCAACGCATCACCATAAACAGTATAGTGACTCCATTATGCACCATAAATCTGTGTTAAACTCTGGAGGCTCGACGACACTTCTCTCTGGAAAAGATTTGAATATTTTAGGCTCTGATGTTCAAGCGCATGATGATCTTTACTTACAAGCAAAAGAAAATGTTTCGATTGATGCTACACGCAACAGCATGGACAATCATCGCGGGAGTGAAACCTCCCATGTCGCCTTGCACAATGGCTCTCATTTAAGTTCTGGAAAAGATACCACTGTCATCTCGGGTCAAGATATCCATATTGCTGCTTCCGATATAGATGCGAAGGACAATGTTGCTCTTGGCGCACAAGGGGAGATAACAATAGGGGTGAGAAACGATGAAAGAGATTATCATTTTCAGAGCAGCGACTTTAGTGTTGATAGGCAAGAGTCTATTTCTCGGGGTTCTTCGATAAAATCTGGGGGTGATACCACTGTTGTTGCAGGGCAGGATGGGAAACCGCATGACCTTAGCATCACAGGCAGTTCCGTTGCGGCTGAGGGCAAGGTAGGGCTGAAAGCCAGCAACGATGTCCTGATCACCAATGCAGAGGATAGTTCACACCGTGAGATATCTAGCTACACAGATGGCGGTTTTTTTGGGGGAAGCTCATCCTATCATGAAACTTTTGGAGCTACCCAAGTGGTAGGTTCAAGTATAGCAGGAGAAAAAGGCGTTGCCATTGAATCTGGAAACAACACGGAAGTTGTCGCCTCGACGCTCGTAGCCGGTAAGGCAGAGGAAACGTCAGGAGAGAAAGCACCAGGAGAACAGAAACAAGCGGATATTACCATTCACTCTGGGGGAAAGATTGTCATAAAAGGCGCCCAAGAACAGTTGGATCAGCAAGCACAATCGTCTTCAAGTGGCTTTTTGCATGAGGAATCGTCCGATACATCTCAATCTCATACCACAACGGTCTCCTCTATCCTTGGGGCAACGGGAAACATCGTGTTAGACGCACAAGGAGAAGCCAAGATTTCTGCTTCTCATCTGCTTTCCGGTCAAGATATCAATGTGAGCGGAGAAAATGTGACGATTGATGGCATGCAAGATCACCATAAAAGCCATTCAGAGACCCATGAAACGGGTTTTGGTGTGGGATCAGGTAAGGGCTTTGTGTCGATATACGGGAGTGAGGGAAAGACAGAAAATGAAGAGAGTTTTGAGCATCAAGGTTCTTCTCTCAATGCGGATGGTACGATCACCATCACTGCCAAGAAAAAAGATGTGACAATTGTTGGCTCTGACCTTGCAGGTGAGAATATTAACCTTTCGGCAGCGCATGATGTCAATGTGCTTGTTGGTCATAATAGCCATTCCTCAAGCTCAAAGGAAGAACGTACAGGCTTTGGCATTCAGTTTGAAAAGAGCAACAGCGGTGCTTCTGTAGGTGTTGGGGTTGCAAGCGCCAAAGATACGGGCGATCAATGGGAAACCACTTCCACACAATCACACATCACGGCACGCCAAGATGTG
>NZ_JBHIOY010000037.1:0-341 GCF_042195785.1 Bartonella sp. AP58NXGY
GGGGGTTATGCGGCTATTCAATGTAAATGCTATGACGCCTCTCACATCATTAAAAAAGAAGATATTGATAGCTTTATTGCTGCCTCGGGCAAAAAGATCTTCACCCGTCGCATACTGGTTGATAGCACCGAAACAGATTGGAGTGACAATGTTGAACTGACTTGTGAAGGACAAGAGGTTCGTATTCAACGGATTAATCTATTTGATTTGGAAAGCAGTCAAATCGATTGGGGGGCTTATAAAGAACAAGGACAAGCTGTCCTTAAAGAGAAACCGAAGAAAAAGCTTTTAGATCATCAAAAAGAAGCCCTTGAGAAAGTCTGTGAAGGTTTACAAGAAGC
>NZ_JBHIOY010000037.1:408-1346 GCF_042195785.1 Bartonella sp. AP58NXGY
GTCCAGGCAAACGTGTTTTATTTTTGGTACCCTCCCTTGCTCTTATCTCTCAAACAATTCGTGAATGGACAGAAGATACAGAAGTGCCTTTGCGTTCCTTTGCTGTGTGTTCGGATACACAAGTGGGTAAGCGTCGTAAGAATAAAAATGATGATGAAGCTGGTCTCGATGCATCAGACCTTGTTTTACCGGCTACGACCGATGCCAAAGAGCTTGCGCGTAAAGCCAATAAAACTTCTCTTGATGTAATGACTGTGGTCTTTTCTACTTACCATTCAATCCAAGTGATTTCGGATGCACAAAAAAAGTATGATTTACCCGAATTTGATCTGATCATCTGTGATGAAGCACACCGTACCACTGGAGCTGTGTTAGGAACAGACAAGCGTGAATCTGAATTTATCAAGGTTCACGATAACAGTATCATTTTTGGCAAAAAACGTCTGTACATGACGGCAACCCCTAAGATCTTTACCGACAAGTTGAAAAAGAAGGCTGACGCATCTGATGCTGTTCTGGCGTCCATGGATGATGAAAAGCTCTATGGAAAAAATCTTTACACGTATACTTTTTCAAAAGCTCTAAAAGATAAACTTTTAACACCCTATAAAGTTATCGTCTTGGCTGTTGATGAAGCAATTATTAACGCAACGATTCAGAAACGCCTTAAAGATAAAAATTCCGAACTTATCCTTGATGATACAACCAAAATCATTGGCTGCTACAAAGCACTTTCCCAAATAGAAAAGAAAGAAGAAGATGGCATAAAACCTATGCGTCGTTCTCTGGCTTTTTGTAAAAATATCAAGACGTCTCAACTCGTTAGCGAACTATTCAATGACGCCATTGATGAATATCATAAATTTGTTCCCGAAAGTAAGACTTCTCTTATCTTTGATGTTAAGCACATTGATGGAACCTTTAATGGCAAAAATCGT
>NZ_JBHIOY010000037.1:1362-3029 GCF_042195785.1 Bartonella sp. AP58NXGY
TAATAAATTACTTGATTGGCTTAAAGAAGATACAGATGAGAATAACTGCCGTGTGTTAACCAATGTCCGCTGTCTCTCTGAAGGCGTCGATGTCCCTGCTCTTGATGCGGTTATGTTTTTACACCCGCGTAAAAGTCATGTGGATGTGATACAGGCGGTGGGGCGTGTGATGCGCCGCGCAGAAGGTAAAACAACAGGCTATATTATTTTACCCGTTGGTATTCCCTTTAATATTCCACCAAAACAGGCTTTAGAAAACAATACGAAGTATGATGTCATCTGGCAAGTTCTCAATGCTTTGCGTGCTCATGATGACAACTTTAAAAACAAAATAAAAGCCTTAGAGCTAGACCAAAATGTTCGTCATGTGTTTGAGATTGTAGGAGTCACTTTTGACCCTGCTTTACAAGTAATGACCGCTGTTGTTGACGAACTCTCTTTCCACACGAAATCGGAAAGTGCTGGGCTTCATATTGGTTCAGTAGCAAGTGAAAATTCTCATAGCTATGAAGGACAAAAAGAATTCGAGTTTTATGTTGATGAATTATCGCGTGCTATTAAGCCCATCATTGTCAAAAAATGTGGGGAGCCTAATCAGTGGGAAAAATGGGCTGGCAATGTGGCTGCAATTGCACAAAATCATATTATTCGTCTTAAAAGCATACTCGCTGATAAAAAGAGTGAAACTTATCGCGCCTTTCATGCCTTTCATAAAGAATTAAAGAACGGTTTAAATGACAGTATCGAACAAGAGGATGCACTCGAGATGTTGGCGCAACACCTTGTGACACGACCTATTTTTGAATCCTTGTTTGATGGAAATGAGTTTGTGAGTAAAAACGCCATCTCGCAAGCGATGGAAAAAATCTTAGCTGAACTTGATAAGATGAATATCAAAGACGAAGCCAAAGATCTTGAAAAGTTTTATCAAAGTGTAAAGGATGATACAGAGGAGATTATTGAGACGCGAGCAAAACAGAATCTTATTATCAAACTTTACGAAGATTTTTTTACCAAGGCATTCAAAAAGACAACAGATAAGCTTGGGATTGTTTATACGCCTATTGAAATAGTTGATTTTATCTTACATTCCGTCAATGATGTTTTAGAGCAAGAGTTTGGACAAAGCTTAAGTTCTCGAGGTGTGTCTATTCTTGACCCTTTTACTGGAACTGGGACCTTTATCACAAGGCTTTTACAATCTGGACTGATCAAACCAGAAGATATGGAATATAAGTTCCGTCATGATATCCATGCCAATGAGATTGTTTTGCTTGCCTATTACATAGCAGCGATTAACATTGAATCGACTTATCATAGTCTTATGAAAGGAGAGTATATCCCTTTTGAAGGAATTTGTTTAACTGATACGTTTTTGATGTTAGAGGAAAAAGATTTTTTTACACGCTATATGTTTGAGAATTCAGAGCGGTGTAAAAAACAGCAAGAAGCTGATATCCAAGTTATTGTTGGCAACCCTCCTTATTCCGTAGGGCAAAAAAATGCTAATGATAATAATCCGAATGTATCTTATGATACACTTAATGATAGTATTCGAGATACATACGCAACTTGATCCCAAGCAAAACTAAAAAGAGGTCTCTACGATAGCTATATTCGAGCAACTAGGTGCGCAAGTAATCGGTTAAGTTCTCAATGCGGCGTTG
>NZ_JBHIOY010000038.1:0-2843 GCF_042195785.1 Bartonella sp. AP58NXGY
CTCACATTGATATCTTGACCGGAAAGCAGATGAGAAGCAGAAATCTTGGCTTCTCCTTGTGCGTCTAACACGATGTTGCCCGTCGCCCCAAGGATAGAGGAAACCGTTGTGGTATGCGATTGAGATGTATCGGAAGATTTCTCATGCAAAAAGCCACTTGATGACGATTGTGCTTGCTGATCCAAGTGTTCTTGGGCGCCTTTTATGACAATCTTTCCCCCAGAGTGAATGGTAATATCCGCTTGTTTCTGATCTCCTGGTGCTTTCTCTCCTGACGTTTCCTCTGCCTTACCGGCTATGAGCGTCGAGGCTACAACTTCCGTGTTGTTTCCTGAGTCAATGGCAATGCCTTCACCCCCTGTTATGCTTGACCCCACAACTTGGGACGCATCAGTCTTGTTATGCTGGGATTTACTGCTACTGAACACCCCACCGTCTTTATGATACGACATCTCATAATGTAAGCTATCCTCTGCATTGTTGATCAGGACATCATTGCTGGCTTTCAGCCCTACCTTGCCATCAGCCGCAATGGAACTACCTGTGATGCTAAGATCATGCGGTTTGCCATCCTGCCCTGCAATGACAGTGGTATCACCTCCCGATTTTATCGAAGAGCCAACGGCATGAGAGGCTTGCATATCCACTTTCGTGTTTTTGGTGCGAAGATGATACTCCATCTCATCGTTTCTCACCCCTATTGTTATCTCCCCTTGGGCACCAAGACCAACATTGCCCTTGGCATCTATATCGGAAGCAGCAATATGGATATCTTGACCTGAGATGACAGTGGTATCTTTTCCAGAACTTAAATGAGAGCCATTGTGTAAAGCAACATGAGATGTTTCACTCCCATTCTGATTGTCCATGCTGTTGCGTGTAGCATCAATCGAAACATTCCTCTCAGCTTGTAAGGAAAGATTATCCGTTGCTTGAACATCAGAGCCTAGAATATTCAAATCTTGTCCAGAGAGAAGTGTCGTCGAGCCTCCAGAGTTGACTTCTGATTTATGATGCATGGTGGCATCACCCTGCTCATCATGGTAATGGGTTTCTGCTGAACCGATCGTCAAGTTGCCTTGTTCTGTAACCATGGTAAGATCACCCCCGGTGGTGATCCCCACCCCTGAGGCTGTGATATCTTGTTTAGCAATCACGCTCGCATTGCCACCAGCAGAAAGCGCCTCGGTGTTTAATACGGTCTCCACGCCGTCAACCGTTGTGCGCCCTGCATCCAAACGAATATTCTTCTCCGCAAGGATAACAGCATCACCACCCGCCGCAAAATGCCCTCCTTGACTAAAGATATCCCCGCCATGCACATGCAATTGGTGGTTTGCCGCAATCCGCCCTGAATTGGTTATTGTGGAATTGCTTGTATTCTGGCTGGTGATATTCACATCATCGCCCATGATCAAAGCTCCAGCAGAAACAAAGGAGGCTCTGTCTTTTTCAGGGATATAAAGCACCGGTGCATAAACATCCATGCCCTTGACCTGTTGGCGCACATAAATCACCATCGGAGCTTCTAGGGACGCCAATTGTTCTTCACTCAAAGCCTCACCAAAGGGGAGATTGTGTGCTTTTGCATAGTCTGCCCCGACATCCAGCAAGGTTTTGACTTGTTCAATGGCATCACTTCCAGGAATAAAGGAACCTTTGCCCAAACCTTGCCCCACAAGATCACGCATTTGTTTTTCAATCAATTCCTTTTCGAAATAAGCATCGCCTAAGAAAAAAATCTCTCTGTCAGGATTGTAACCAATTCTGTTCAAATAATAGGCTGAGCCATAAAACTTGCCGACATCAAGAAATTCTGCCCGCGTTTCATAAATGAAATTTTGATTGGGTAGCGTGCCCCCAACCCCACCCGATTGGGGCTTTGGTAAAGGGAGCCCCTCAGACAGTTCTCCTGCATTATTGAGATCCACTTTTGGTGTAAAGAGAGCATCAACCCCGGTTAAACCACTTAAGGACTCCAGTGGTTTACGTTCAGCTGCTTGTGCTTTAAAATGCGCATCCCCTGTAATCGAACCTTCCGCTGCCGTGTTATTGAGTTGATCGACCACCAGATTTAAAGTGCCACCCGCTTGGACAAGACCAGGAACACTCTCCAAAGCTTCTGAGCGGATATGACGAAATTTGCCACCGGCTATATCTAAAGAAACATCGCGGCTTCCATCAGCTTTATAGCCATAACAATAACCATTCTGCGTATTGGCATTACAACTCATAAAGGTTTTTTTATAAGCCGTTACACCCAGATTGGTCAGCACACCAGCGTGGATATCGGCATTTCCCCCCGCTTCTATAGTGCTATAATGGTTGTCAATGGTATCAGCATTAATGATGAGATTGCCACTAGATTGTATTACCCCCGAAACAGTTGGTTTATGCGAAAATGCTTGTGTGACAGTCTTTTCTGTCATATGTGACCAATTATTCCATTGATAGCGTTCTATATTACTGTTTGTCTTGTCATATTCCCAAGTAAATGCCTTATAGACTGTTCCATCGCTTGAAATTGCGGTGCCATAGGTTCCTTCTTTGTTATTCCAAAGTTGCCAATCAAACAGAAAGTCTCGGGGACCTTCAAACCCAAACTCTCTATCAGAAAGACTTCCACTACCCCAACGATCCCAGCCCATATCGTGATATAAATTCCGTTCATTGAGTAAATAATAACCCTCTGGTTTTTGGAAAGAAATATCGCTATATTCGGTTTTTTCTGTGATGACAGGCGTGCTATCAGCTTCGTTTTTCAGGGTGTTGGTTTGGATATTTAAGTTTCCACCAGCTTGAATAAAGCCTGCTTTGTTAACAAGGGAAAGGCTTTTTCCGCT
>NZ_JBHIOY010000039.1:0-2802 GCF_042195785.1 Bartonella sp. AP58NXGY
GTGTTGGTTTGGATATTTAAGTTTCCACCAGCTTGAATAAAGCCTGCTTTGTTAACAAGGGAAAGGCTTTTTCCGCTGCCATCTGCATTGGTGAAAGATAAATCACCTTCTGCCATTATAGTGCCAAAATCATTGAGCAAAGCCCCATCAACTTGTAAAGCACCATTGCCCTTCACATAAATTAAGCCCGTTTTGTTGTTGGTCACATTGCCCGTCACGCTAAAGACTAAATCCTGCCCCGATGCCAATTGACCGCTATTTCTAAGCTCCCCCGTTTTGATCACGAAATCTCGTGCTGCTAAAACAGACGTTGTCTCATCAACCATAACGCTTGGAGCAATAAAGAGAATATCTCCAGTCCCACCGCCATCTCTTACGGCTTGTAGCCGCGCATTGTGAATATCAAGGGCATTGGTGCTTTGAAAGTCTAAACCGCCATAAGTCAATTTACTGTCCGAGACATCAATATGATCTGCAATTAAATACAGCGTTTGCGGCGTGTAAATATGAGAACGATTATTGCTTAAATCGAGAGTGTTTGCTGTCAATCTCACATCCCCCTCAGCAGACAACACATTCTCAACACTGATCTCTCCTGATACCGATGTCAATGTTGCACTGCCATAGCCTATGACCTGATCATAATAGATGTCGTTGCCTGCAAAAATTTCAATATTGCCACCACTGGCAATCTGACCAACCTTCACCCCTTCTTTTGCTGTAATCAAAAGAAAGCCCTTTTCATCTAAAACAAGATCCCCTGAACCGCCCGTAGAAACGACACCTGTCATCAGTGTGCCTGCATCAAGGCTGCCAACCTTTAAAACAGCTTCTTCACCCGTCATCAGCGAAGAAAAGTCAACCGCCCCGCCCTCAATATTTGCCTTGCCATAGGCTAAAAGTTGCCCAAAATGAACGGGAGCATTTGTTGCTGGTTGTGCTTGAATGGCAACATTTTGATGCGACAGAATTGTTTGAGAAACAGATAGCCCATTATGAGAAACCAGGGTGATATCTCCTGCTCCATAAACACTTTCAGCAACAATCGCCCCTTGACTGCTCTGGAGATCAACATCCCCTTGGGTGCCAAGAACAACAACACCAGCAGCACCCGTTGCCGCCATATCAACCCCACCGGCTAAAAAATGAGCTTGTATATCACCACCGGCATGCGCCTTGAGATTCCCTTGCGCTAAAACAATCCCCTCAAGCTTCAAGTTTCCGCCCGATTCAAGAGCCATATCAGCGCCTGCCCCTAGCCCTGAAACTTGAAGTGTCTGGCGCGAAGAAAGCTCCATATTGCCCCCAGAGGTTGCCTTACCGGCAATCGATAAAAGCCCATCCTGCGCCTCTATCTTCAAATGACCATCAGCGCCAACCGTTTCTAACGTCACATCCTTATGTGCGGCAATATCAATATGCTTTTTCGAGGTGATGTGTTTTGCCAATATGCTCTGGCTTTTCGATTTGAGGACAACACCCCCATGACCAAAAACATTTTTCAACGAGATTTTCCCATCAGCAGAAAGATGCAACTGCCCCGCATTGGCTGCCATATCATGGCGCATGCGAACCCCAACACCTTTTTCTGTTGCCACAAGTTTTATTCTGTCCGCCTGTAGAGCCCCCAAAGCAGAACCATCTATCGCATATTCCGGTTTACCAGTAATATCGGTCAGTTCTTTCATTTCCCGTGAAGCATAATCAAAGTGACCTGTCCCTGCTGTCACACCAATTTCTCTGCCCGCAACAGCTCCTTCAAAATGCACTGTGCGTGAGACAATATCGACAATATCAACCGCTCCTTGACCAGAGAAAAAATTGGCTCCCTTGACGCCAAAGGTAATATCCCCACCTCGCACCTCAAAGCCTTTCAAAAAACCGCTCGCATCAATTTCGGGAACACCTGTGGTTAAGGTCGCATGGGGCGTATTGATAAAGCCACAACCATCACAGCTTATCCCATTGGGATTGGCTATAATCACATCGGCTGGGCTCCCAAAAACCTCTCCTGGACCATGAAGCGCACTGCGCTTGCTGCTGGTCACTTCATTTAAAATCACTTTCGCCGAACCCGTGAGGCGCAAATGCGGATTGCCCGGCATAATGCCCCCCAACTGCGATTGCCCCACTTCTTGCGCATGATTGTTCCAAATCACACCCGGATTTCCAATATTAAAATCGTTATATTTATTGTGCGATAAGCCCTTGCCATTGGGGGTAACAATATCAATCGAGGGAACCCCATTGGGCGCTGCCACTATATCTGGACGATGGGCGGCATTCGCGTTAGGATCCACAGTAATTTGCGCCTGTAACGCTGAAGGGGCTAACAAACAAGAAAAACCAAGTCCCCCAAATAAAACCTTTTTGAGCATCGTACTGGAGACCAAAACACCTAATAAAGCTGCTCTTTCTGCTCTCTTCTCATATCTCATACGTTAACTCCCCAATAAAAAATGCTTAAAGTTCCATTGTTAATGTCATAAAAAATGTTCCTGATTTTTTGTGCTTAACTGTGCTCCAAAAAATACTAGAATAACTGGCATCAAGAGAGACCATGCCTCCCGCAAGCTTGACACCTGCTGTCCAACCGGCAAGCTGGTCACTCTTAATCCCATAAAAAGCTTGCGAAAACACACGCCCATAATCCAAACCAACATAAGGGCGAAGTTCACCAAAAACCTTTTTGAAGGTCGCGTGATTGCTCCACGGAATGGTGCGTAGCAACAAATCATTCCGGCTAAAAAAACCGTTATTGCCAAAAAGCAAACTCTCACGCGTGCCACGAACATTGGAAGC
>NZ_JBHIOY010000040.1:0-2623 GCF_042195785.1 Bartonella sp. AP58NXGY
ATCACCAGTGTCACGAAAGATCACGACTATATTAGTCGCTCTGGTCAATCGGGGCGCATTCGCTATGCCATTAGCTTGTTACCGTTTTTCGATGGTGGAAAACCGCAAGGTCAATATCAGGTGGGACAATACCAAGAGGGATATGGTCAATATTCCCAAGGAGGAGAAACGCCATGAAAATACCAGAAAATCACCTCGTGGTAGAGCTAGAAGATATGAGTCTTGATCTGATCTGCTTTCACCATGCCATGGCTGTGTTAGGGGACCGTTCTCAAGTTGGGGGACTAAATGGCTATTTAGAAGCCACACTGGAAGCCAATCCAGAGATTGCCAAATATGGTGTGTTTTTACCGCGGGGCTTAAAGGTCATTCTGCCTGAATTTGTCAGCCAAGAAAAGAACAGCGTGGTGAAAAGGCTATGGGATTAATGCGCACGCATCCTTTTATTGAGGTGAGGGTGGGGGATAAGCTTGTCCATGAGGTTTTTTACCAGCGTCTTTTAACCGCAACCATTACGGACCATGCCGGCAATGAAGCCGATACATTTGAAGCAGAGTTTGATGATAGTGGTAATGATTTAGAGGTTCCCTCAAGCAACAGCACTCTGCAAGTGATTTTTGGCTATGAGAACAGCATCAGTGCCTTTATGGGGCGTTTTGTTGTCGAGTCGGTGGTGAGTATTGGGGGCAGTGATGGAGAGATTTTGCGCCTTTGTGGCAAAAGCGCCTCGATGCGTAAAGAACTCAAAGAACAAGCGAGTGAACATTTTGATCACAAAACTGTTGGTGAGATTGTTGAGACACTCGCCAAACGCCATGGCTATCAAGCAAAAGTCAGTCCACAATTTATCAAACAAACTCTTCCTTATGTGATTCGTACAGATCAATCGGCGGTTGATTTTTTAACCCGTCTTGCGGACCGCATGCAGGCGCGTTTTTTAATCAAAGACCATAAGTTTTTATTTTTAAGCGGGGATAATTTACCAGCACTCGACATCCATAAGCACGACTGTTCCAACTGGGAATTTACCCTAGAGCCACGTACGCAATATGGCACCATTGAAGCTTCTTATTTTGATCGCTCAAAAGGGCAGCAATGCCAAGTCAAACATCAGACAGGGTTTAGCGGTCCCGTGCGGCGTCTTCGCAGTTGTTATCCATGTCAAGAGGAAGCACGAGCTGCTGCTGCTTCCGAGTCGGATCGCTTATGTCGTGCTGTAGGCAGTGGCTCTTTGTCTCTTGAGGGACGCCCTGAAATCATGGCGGATCAACCTCTCATCCTTCAAGGGTTTCGTGGGCAAATCAATGGGCCATGGAAAGCTGCAACCGTCACCCACCGCTATGAAAAACAAAGCGGATACACAACAGAAATCACACTCGAGGCACCAAACAAGGGAAAAGAAAGCAATGAGAACACTGAACATGCTAAAAACAGAAAATCCAAGAGATAATTTTGCTTCTTCTTTTCGTCAACTTCCCCATAATATTGAAGCTGAACAGGCATTACTTGGAGCAATCCTGATTAATAATAATGCACTCGATCGCGTTTCAGACTTTCTCAAAGCAGAACATTTTTTTGAAACGCTACATCAAAAGATCTTTGAGATTGTCTTACAAATTATTCAAAAGGGTCATCTTGCAAACCCCATTACAATCAAGCCCTATATCCAAATGGAAGAAAAAATTGGAGATATTACTGTATACCAGTATGTTGTTCGCTTAGCCACAGAGGCAGTCACTATTATTAACACTGAAGATTATGGACGTGTCATTTACGATCTTTTTATCCGCCGGTCTTTGATTAATCTTGGCAATGAAGTTGCCAATACAGCCTTTGATGCTCCTGTCGAACTTACACCTTCCCAACAAATTGAAACGATTGAAAATCAGTTATTTGAGCTCGCCGAAAAAGGAAAATATGGAGGTGGGTTTGAAAACTTTGATACAGCCATTGCAAAAGCACTTAACATGGCAAGCGCTGCAAAAAAGCGTTCCTCACAGCTTTCTGGGATAGCTACCCATATCAAAACCCTTGATGAGAAAATGGGGGGGCTACAGCCATCCGATTTGATTATCCTTGCAGGGCGCCCTGCTATGGGGAAAACCTCTCTGGCGACCAATATTGCTTTTAATATTGCCAATGCTTGCAAGCGTCGTGATAACAGCCAAGAAAATGAAGGGGGCATTGTAGGTTTCTTCTCACTTGAGATGTCAACAGAACAGCTTGCAACTCGTATTATCTCAGAACAAATAAAGGTTTCTTCTTCTGATATGCGCCGTGGTAATATCTCAGAAGAGCAATTTACCAACATCATTTACGCAATGCGTTCCTTACAAACAATCCCTCTTTATATTGATCAAACGGGGGGTGTATCCCTTGCACAATTGGCCGCCCGTGCAAGGCGTCTGAAACGACAACATGGTCTAGATGTCTTGATTATCGATTATATCCAACTCATGACAAGCGGTTCAAAGCGTTCATTAGAAAACCGCGTTCAAGAAATTACAGCCATTACCACCGGATTAAAAGCACTTGCAAAAGAACTCAATATTCCCATCATTGCTCTGTCACAACTTTCACGTCAAGTTGAAAACCGAACCGATAAACGTCCACAACTCTCCGA
>NZ_JBHIOY010000041.1:0-2498 GCF_042195785.1 Bartonella sp. AP58NXGY
TATTCAAATATTTTAACCCAATCGACACCGAGAGAGCAGGGGAATGCGACAGGATTATTTCAGGTGCGGGCATTATTGAGATTTTAGAGCAAAGGGGCGATCAAAAATATCGTCTAGCTGTTTAGACCCATTGGGGTGTTTTTTACAAAGATATAGAGGCTTTTTGAGGAGATTAAGATGCGGGGATTGAAAGATCAAAAGCATAAATTGGGATATGGATGTGCGCTAGGGCAGCATGCTTTTGGCGTGTTGCAGCGAGGGGCTCACAAGGGGCTTTCTCTGGTTTTAAGCTTTAGTTTAGCTTTTCAGCCTTTGTTGTTGCAAGCGCAAGCAATTGGTGCACAAAGATCACCCGTTCAAGAGGCTCAAGGGATTAAAGCGGCCGATGGGGTTGGCTCACTTTTCCGCCCCACGGTGAGTGAAGCCAGCAATGGCGTACCGCTTGTTGATATAGCCCGTCCCAATGGGCAGGGTCTTTCTCATAATAAATATGACAGTTTTAATGTTGATGCGCATGGTGTGATTTTAAACAACTCAACGAGTGAGGTTTCACGTTCACAGCTTGGGGGATTGGTGCTTGGCAATGGCAATTTACGGGGGACCGGTGCAGCCAAGGTTATTCTCAATGAAGTGATCAGTGCCAATCGTTCGCGCCTTGAGGGCATGAGCGAAGTTCACGGGCATGCGGCAGATGTTATTATCGCCAATCCCAATGGAATTACCTGTAACGGTTGCGGCTTTATCAATACACCACGGGTGACTTTATCGACGGGACAGCCGATCATTGGCGCCAATGGGTCTTTAAGCGGTTTGCGTGTTGAGGGGGGCGATATCACCATTGGCGCCAAAGGCGCTGATGGGCGCACATTGGATATTTTTGATCTCGTTTCACGCAAGATTAGCATTGCAGGTCCTATCCAAGTCAAAGGAGATTTAGCTGTTATCGCGGGGCGCAATCATTTTGATTATGACAAACGTGAAGCAACGTCTCTTGGTTCAGATGGCAAAGAGCCGGAATTGGCCATTGATTCCAGTGAGTTTGGTGGCATGTATGCGGGTCAGATCCGCGTGCTTGCCAACGATAAAGGTGCTGGCGTTAAAATGCGGGGAGATATGGTTGCCAATGCAGGCGCCATGAGACTAACCAGTGATGGCAAGCTGGTGATCACCAAAGCCCGTTCCAAAGGAGCCGTGAAGGCTTACTCTCATCACGACAGTGTGCATGTGAAAGATCTGCTTTTTTCAGAAGAGGCTGTTTGGCTTAAGGCTTTGAAGCATGTTGAATTAGCAGAACGGACACGGGTTGCAGCGAGCGGTGCTGTTGATGTGCGCGCCGATGTGATCAAGCTAGGATCTGACGCTCTTTTGGCGAATGGCATTGGCAATGATGGGCAACAGTCAGCGACCGGTTCTTTGCACTTACAAGCAACAAAAATTGAGGCGGGGAGTGGACGAATTGCAGCTGGTGCGCTTTTACAGATCACTGCTGCGGCTATTGATCTTGACCGCTTGCAAGACAACAATCAGACAGGGATCTCTTCTCTTGGCGATTTGATCATTAAAACCAATCAAATCAGCGCTTTAAACAATCATATGGGTGCCAAGGGGAATGCTGTTCTGAAATCGGATGGGATTCTCACCATAGGGGTTGGTCATTATAGTGCAGGCGGTTCTCTTTTGGTGGAAGCGGCAGAGCTTACCTCACGCGCGCGCTTAGTGGCAGAGCAAAAAGTTGATCTTTATGCTCGTAGCGGTGATTTAGTCCAAGAAGGCACTGTGTTGTCCAATGGGAAGATAACGTTGGATGCTCATGGAGCCCTCACTCACAAGGGTGATATTGTCAGTGTGCAGAAAGTTGCTTTGACAGCTGGGGGCATGCTCACAACCAGCACGAACAGTACGCTTTTGGGTCATGACGTAGATTTGAGCACGACAGCTTTAACGCAGGCGGGAACTGTGGAAGCGCAAGGTGGTGCGCTCACCCTTCAGGTGCGTGATGGGGTCATCAATCTTGGCACAATGCGCGGTGAGAGTGTTGATGCCCATGCTGGTGCTTTGAAAAATCAAGGGATGTTGATTGCCAGCAATGATTTACACTTTGTGATCAGCCCAAAAGAGGGCACGGATAGCCAACAAGCCTTTCTTGAAAATGTATCTGGTGCGGTCATTCAAAGTGGGGGCAGTTTTGTTTTGTCTGCAGGGCAATTGCGCAATGCTGGTGCACTTGGCTCTAGTGGTGAGAGTGTTATCCTCAATGTGAGCGGGGATCTGGGCAATCGTGGGCTGATTTACGCCAAAAAATCGATGGACGTATCCAGTGATGGTAATTTAACCAACACACAGGGCAGAATTATTGCTGAAGAGGCTCTCAGTATTGGGGGGCTGAAGGAAGCACGTGCTGGTCATGTCAACAATGAGGCAGGTCTTCTCAGTGCTTTTGCCGGTGAGATGAAGCTTATAGCGACATCTTTTGTCAATAAAGGCGCTGAAACGACCAA
>NZ_JBHIOY010000042.1:0-259 GCF_042195785.1 Bartonella sp. AP58NXGY
CTCTTCCTCTACAAAGAAAGGGGTGAGGCTATGGACAAAATCAAATTCCCTTACGCGAAAAAAAACAATGCGAGCTGTTACCAACGTGAGGCGTTAGATTACGCCAAAACACTATTCCCTCTAAGGCAAGGCGCCTTAAAATAGCTATACCCATCTTATTTTGCTCGTCCCCCTCTCATATGGCTTAAGCGTCCAAAAGGTCAAAACCCATGGCTTTCGCAAAAAGGCTTCATACCTCAAAAACAAAATAAAAAATATA
>NZ_JBHIOY010000042.1:339-2389 GCF_042195785.1 Bartonella sp. AP58NXGY
TTTACTCCTTAAAAAAAGAAGATGGAGCTTTGTAATCTCATAGAAGCCGAGAGAGAAAGTGAAGAAGATAAAGGCTGGTGGAAGGAAAAGGAACTAGTGAAGAAAAAATGCTCGAATAATTGCACAAAAAACCATAAAAATACTTGACGCTAAAATACTTCCTGATCATCAAGATAATCCTATCGCTTTAAAGGTGTCTCAAAAAAATCTCCATAATGTCAAATGCCCCCATTCCCCTTTATGTGCCATCAAGATAAACACCATGAAAGCATATGTTACTGTGCTCATATAGTTGACGACAACGCCAGAAAAATATCCCCTGTATAAATTAACATGTTATGCGCGCAAAAGTTAAAAACGTCAAAAAATTACACACTTCCCAAAGCATTAAAGATGTTAACGAAATAACACTTGCAACCATTCTCCTATCGAGAAGAAAACGCAGGTGAAGTTATGTTGAGGAGCTGGGGGGCATCAGAAATCTTTCCGCATAAAAGAACCTAATGGACCGTAATAGGGGGTAAATGCCACTAAACAGCTTTCTCGCTAAGGCTAGAAGGTAGCAGCCTGGAGATATGTCATTCTGCGCAATAAAAGCTTCGCAAGAGCAGAAACTCAATCTATACTTCGCTCTCGAAAAGCAACTTGAAAAATAGATTATACGCTCTGCGATATCTTGCTCCTTGTTACATCTGTAGAGCGCATATCTCTACTCTTAGCGCAATATGCCCCTCCTTTTTTGCTGCGACATTGTTCCATTATCCATCCGCACTCCTCCCATCCTGTGTCCGTGAGGGAAGCTTTTTGCCTTTGCAGATATGACACTAACCTTGTGAATTTTATCAAGAAACTTCTCCATGCTAAAAATTTGCTCTCTTGAGTTCAAGGTCTCTTTGTTGCTGTTTCACATTTTCTACAACCCTCTTATCCTTTAAAAAAGTGGAGAGAGAAACAATGGAATAATAAAGCAAAACAAACGCTGAAATATTGAATGGGAGAGAAAGGGAAAAACAAGGACAACTAGCGGTGAAAGAGCGAGAAATAAGGCGCATAAACTCTTCAAGGTTTCTCCTCTATAAAAATATGGGGGTGGGCGATGAAACTTTCCTTAACTATGAGAGAGTATGCATCAGAATGATACTGCTGGGCTTTTATATCACTTTAACATCACACATAAGCCAACCTCTTGCAAAATAGTGTTGATTTTTTGTCTCTTAAAATCAGATAGAAATGGCGTGAGAAGGACCATAAAAGGCTATGTTCCTAAATATTGGAATCGGTTCTTTACTTCTCAGAAAGAGAAGACAGAGCTTTGTAATCTCATAACTGTTAGGCTAGAGAGTAAAAGTGAAATAGGGAAAGGCGGAAGGACAAGAGAAAGATATTGATCCGCGCTTTAAGAAAATGGGGCATATGTGTTATGGGGTGTTATCATTTGAAGCAGATGCGTAACGCATTTACAAAATCACTGATGTGCGCGAAGAGAGCGCGTTTTATCTGCAGAGGATAATTTACATGCATCTTGTGAGTGCAAATACTCATGTTCTCTTTTCTTTTTACTTCGTCTCCAGTTCTTTCACTCTGTGGGGCAGGTTTGCTTGCGTCGATGGTTATTGCAAGGATTGGAGGTGGGGTTGTTTTGTTTATTGATTTTGTGCGAGCCCTGTGATGTTCCCCATTACGGTCGCGTGGTAGAGAAGGTTTCTTGTGCTATTATGGATAGATATGATTTATCTTTTAGCGTACTTATGGGCTTATTACGCATTAAAATGTATGCTTAATCCTATGCAAATCTTCAAGGAAAGAAAGGGATTCCATAGGGAAAGAAATTTGATCACCTAGGAGCACAAAAAACATAATAACCCAATAGTGTGAAAAATTCTAAGAGCTTAAGGACATGGCAATTGAGCATTTTTATGGAGAATAGATATCTCTTTAACAGTCTTTTTAATGTTTACATGTCTTTTATTTAAGGAGTATGGGAGCAATGAAGCATAAAGAACGGCTGAAATATTAAAAAAAAATAAAAAGCTGTACATTTTTGTACAGC
>NZ_JBHIOY010000043.1:0-2360 GCF_042195785.1 Bartonella sp. AP58NXGY
GCACTCTTGGCTTCTTCGGCTAATCCCTTGGCTGTATCCGCTGTATCTTTTGCAAGATTAGCCGTTGTCGTTACTGCTGTAACCGCTTCACCCGTTTTGGTAACTTCGCTAAACGCTCTTTCCGATACTTTTTTCGCCTCTTCTGCAACCTGTTGCGCTCCATTTGCACGTGCCATGGCTTTTTCTGCTTCTTGACGTGCATTTACAACCTGCTCTAACGGCGCAAAGGTTTCATACGAATACAAAGAGGCTGTTCCTAAAAGCTTTGGAACAACAACGCTATCTTGCGAAGTCCCTTCTCTGATTTCCTCTTTCGTTGCAACAGGTATCAAATATTCATGACTATGATCGGGTATCTTCATCTGCTTTATTCCTTCATTCAGAGGGATTCATCCAATGAACACTCTTTCAAATCTTCAAGCTCTTCTCTTAAGGTCTCTAAGCGCTTCTCTAAATCTTTCAGTGAACCATCAAGCTCGGCTTTCAATGCTGCTTTCAGTAAATCAAAAACACCATGAAGCGGCGCATGGACAAAGCCTCCCCCTGAATACAAAACAACCCGTACTTGAGACGGGTCGCTAAGCTCTGATATCGCAAACGGTTTTAATGACATTTCAACTCCTCATGTCTTTATTCCATAAACTACACTCACATTAACGGGGCGCGTTTCAACGCCTCCAAACGTCTCTGACATAAGATGATGGTCATGATGTGCTCTGTCATGAACGCCCTCTTTTATAGGGGTCGAATGATATAAAAAATTAGCAAAAGGGCTTCTGATAAACCAAGGCAAACGGGGCGGCTTGTCCTTATCTGTGAACCAAAATGGAACCTCTGGCTGTGGAATTCCTGCTATGTGGTCAAATTCTTGATTACATTCCTCTAAGCTATCACCACTCAAACCTACACACTCTTCGTCTACAGATCTCTTTCGCCTTTGCAAAGAAACTTCAGAAGAAGAAACATCCCGTCTTTTCCGTGAAGAACGACCCTCAGAAGAGGCGGGACCGATAAAATGTTCATGCCCTTTTAAAGAACAGGGTTGTATACTTGCAAAAGAACGCCAAGGGTCTAAATTGCGTTCATAGTCCATACCTCGTAAAAACATTCCACGAAAATCCGGAACATTAAACGTCGTGGCGCCATCTCCTTCTCCCCACGTCGTCCCTATCACCTCAAACAAGGCTCTATACGTTCTTCGCGAATAAGCACGCCCATCACAAGGTAACCAACCATCCGGCAAGCGCTCCATGCCAAAAGGACCAATTAAACCAGATGGTAAACGTTTTAAGGAAGTAACTTTTTCCCTTGTGGGATTGAGAATTTGCCAACCGGTTATATCTTCATCATAAATAACGGTATAAAGACAGCCATCTTGGATTTCTTCTCCCGTTAAAGCTAATAAACCGGTGTCCGTCGCCTTATAAACGGGCTTGCCGATTAAATTATTCAAAGCAATCGTGGTAGCCCCTACATTCTTGCCCTTCGCTTTAAAACAAAGCGTTATCCCATTCTTATACGCTAAAAACTGAGAGGGACTTTGAAGACCTATCGCACTCGTCTTTTGTTTATCATCAACCGTAACAACCCCTTCAATCACACCCCCCATATCCAATAAATACTCACGCACACGCTGCATCATAAAACGCGCACTGTTGTTAACCGTGTTCGGATGTTGTCCTTCTGACCAATTAATCAGATTATCCGCACCACCATTCTCCGATGCCGTTAAAGACCAATCATAAATCGTCGACATCTCAACACCTCACGTCTTAATCGCAAACACAACACTCATATTTATCGGGCGTGTCTCACTGGCTCCAAAACTTGCCGATGGAACATCACGCATATGAATGTGAGTATGGGGAAAGGCGAGCTTATGATGAACCCGTATATCCTCTGCTCTCACGCCCAAACGTTCGGCGAGCTTCAACCTTTGCTGGTCATTAAGCATATAACCCCAGATAATCGTCATATCACCATGCCAACTCTCCTCCTGATTTTCTGCATTCAAAATCGTAAAGGTTTGACCACTATGATCATGCTTTCTCATAGCGTCATTCTGTAAAGTGCCTAGATAACGAAAACGGTCTATATCGCGGTCATCATCAACGCCACGCAAAAAAACACCACGCAAATCGGGAACATGAAACTTGCTATAATCATCAACGCTCCCCCACCTGATCCCTATCGCTTCATAAAGAGCCCTATACTCACTGCGCAAATAAGCCTTTCCATCACATAACAACCAGCCTTTCGGTAAAACTTGCATCCCAAAAGCCCCTATTGTCCCTGGTGGACAAACAGGTATAACCGGTCCTTGCGGTAAAGAAACCGGCGTAGGATTTAAAACTTGCCAA
>NZ_JBHIOY010000044.1:0-2326 GCF_042195785.1 Bartonella sp. AP58NXGY
TGAGCAATATCAAGCAGATTGCCATCATCATCTTTTTCTTTTGTACTGGTCTTTAGTGTCCATGTTGTCTTGTTTTTCAGATCAAAACGTACAGTTCTGTCTTTAGAAATATTTGCTCTGCCTTCTAAAGTTGAATGATCAGCGCTTAAGGTGAAGGTGCCATTGGAGATCTCATTAATATCTTTCTCCTCCCAAAAGCTTTCTTTTTTTGTAAAGAGGCCGTCCCCTAATAACACGTCGGCATGGATTTCTGAATTTGTGAGATTAACTGTACCAATTGACAGATCAGCACTATTTTTAATGTTAGCGTTAGTGAAAGCTCTAATGAAAATACCTGTGCCATTTTCAGCATGAAGCTCTGCATTGGTCAGATTGATTTCATTGCTATGATGTTTTTGTGGATCATTTAGCTCATCTTGTTTGGTAGTAGGGTGAGCTACGAATTGCAAACCAGAAACTTCTGCTGTTGCAGAAACATTTGTCAAATCAATATGCCCACCGTTGATTGCAAATAACGCTGTTTCGTTCGCTGCTACGGATCCTCCCGTCATGTTGACTGCACCACCATCGATTGCTGCAAGCCCAGTTCCACTACTACTAATCGTTGTTTTTTCAAGAAAAATTACACTGTTTGCGCCATTAGAAAATACACCAGATGACTTATCGCTATCATTTGTTTTTAGGGTCACATCTGCAACAGTAATATGTCCACCATTTTCAGCAACCAATGCATTACCTTTCCCCGTGACGGTTCCTTCCGTCATGCTGATGGTGGAGTTTGAACCTTCCGCATAGAGTCCAACGTTATCAGATGTAATGTTTGCATTGTTGGTTAAAGTGATGGCACTGCCGCTTTTAGCAGATATTGTTGTATTTTGTGCATGAAATGATCCTCCCGAGATTGTTATTGTCGAATCATTCTCTGCTAATACACCTTTTTCAAATACACCGGTGGCTGCTTGAGTCACTGTTACATCTTTTAAAGTGACGGTACTTTTATCTGCTTTTATTCCAAAGAACAGTGGCACATCCTTTTTAACCCCCGATATTGTCACATTTTCTAGTTTGTTTTCACGACTGTTACTGTTTAAGAATCCAGCACCAGCTGTAGAAGCTGTAATGGTTCCCCCAATCATCTTGATTGCGCCATCATCTATTACTTTAAGCCCGATGAAAGCATTATTAATCGTTGTCTTTCCAAGTAATTCAATCATGCTACCAAGGTCATTAGAAGCTGCACCAACTCCATAACCATTTGTTTTTAGGGTGACATCTGTAGCAATAATATGGCCACCGGATGTTGTCTTTATTGCTTCCTCTTGCGCTGTGATGCTCCCTCCTGTCATTTCGATGAGGGACTTTGAACCTTCCGCATAGAGTCCAGCATCATTATATGATGTAATTTTTGCACCGCCAGTTAAAGTGATGTCGCTGCCGTTTTGAGCAAATATTGCGGTTTTTTCTGCATCAAATGATCCTCCTAAAACTTTTACTGTGGAATCATATGCATCTATGGCAGTTTGTGCTTGTTTAACTGTTACATTTTCTAAAGTGATAAAACTTTTCTTGTTTATTTTTATTCCAAGGAGTGATGATGCTTCATTTTTATTATCTGATATTACTACATTTTGCAGTATATTTCTATTATCCTTACTACCATCGATATAAACGCCAGTTTGAGAAGCTGTAATGTTTCCCCCGGCCAGGTTGATGTTAGCGCCGTCTTTTACAGAAATACCGAAACGAACATCAGAATCAGTGCCTTGAATATTTAAGCTATTTAATTCAAGCGCACTGTTAGCACCTTCAACTGTTACAACATATTTATCGCTACCTGTGTCTGTATTTGTGTTTTTATTTCCAGTTACAGTTACAGTACTACCGGTGATTTTTCCTTTGTTTTTTACATAAATAGTCTCGTACGTTTTTCCGGATATATCTTTTTCTTCGTTGGCAACGTCAAGAGTTTCAGCATGTGCAGTGAACTGGATGTTGAATAGTATGATAGCAGCCGCAGCTGTGCATGATAAAAGGGATGTTTTATACACTAGTATTCTCCTTATGAGAGTTCCCAAATATTCATTTCCCCGCGAACTTTATAAGAAGAAGTGAAAATGGATAGTTGTTATTAATTTCAGTAATTGTTTTTATTTGGTAAGACATTTTTGGTTTTTTGTCAAAATTAAAAAATAATTGATATTAATTATGTCTAATACAAAATGTATTTATAATGGATTTTATTTAAAGAATTATAATTTTGAATATTATTATTCAGAGAAATATTGTGAGATACTGATATAGTGGTACCATGACATCTTTTACGTGA
>NZ_JBHIOY010000045.1:0-1215 GCF_042195785.1 Bartonella sp. AP58NXGY
TGAAGATATTTGTGATGATGCATATCCAGAATTTGGTAGTGAAGATGATTATTACCGTCATGAGTATTATGCTGATTTTGAAGGGTATTATGACGATGACAGCGAATATGAAAGCGATGCTGCGTAAATAAACGCGCGGGCGCGGCGGGGGCGCCCCCCCCTCCTTTAAACATTTCATTAAAATTTACTCAAATATGAACTTAGGGAGTTACCTATGGCTACTATGCTTGTAACTAAAAAATATGAATTAACTAATGAAACTCATATTATTGAAGGTCGTACTTTATATAGAATTAGAGCATTAAAAGATTTTGATAATGTCAAGGCTGGTGCCTTGGGCGGTTTTATTGAAAATGAAAACAACCTCTCTCATGATGGCAATTGCTGGGTTTATGATGATGCGTGTGTTTATAATAATGCTTATGTTTTCGATAATGCAAAAATTGAAGGAAATGCTAAGGTTTTTGATTGTGCAAAAATTTATAATAATGCTAGGGTTGCTGATCATGCCTTGGTTTTTGGAAAAATTTATGTTTACGATTATGCCTGCGTTTTGAACCATGCTGAGGTATCGGACAGAGCTGTTATAAAAGGTCATGCTAAAATCTATGATAATGCTTTATTAACTGGCTATGCTCAAGCTTATGGCAATGCAAAAATTTTTGGCAATGCTCAAGTTTGGTTTTTTGCTATAGTTGGTGATGATGCTTGTATTTATGAGAATGCAAAAATTACAGGCTATACATACATTTGTGATCAAGTGAGTGTTTTTGGCAATTCATATATAGATACAAAAAAATTAAATGGTCATATTAAAATTTGTGATCAAACCATAAAAGACGCTGCGTACATAATGGAGAGGGGCGCGGCGGGGGCGCCTGCTTTCCAAGCAAATTTTTCCATTTCAAATGTTATCAACTGTTTATCACATGAGATTGTGAGGCTATCCCTATGTGCAAAAAATATGAATTAACCAATCAAACAAAACAAATTAAAGATAGACTAACTAAGCAAATGGCAAACCTTTATCGCATTCGGGCTTTAAGAGATTTTGATGATGTTAAGGCTGGCGATCTTGGGGGCTATATTGAAGATGAAAGCAACTTATCTCACTATGGTAATTGCTGGGTGTATGATGAGGCTTGTGTCTATAACTATGCTCATGTTTCTGACAATGCAAAAATACGCCATTTTTCCCGCGTGCGCGGGCGGGTC
>NZ_JBHIOY010000045.1:1226-2294 GCF_042195785.1 Bartonella sp. AP58NXGY
GCTTTTATCTCTCGCTATGCAAGAATTTATGACCATGCTTGTGTCTATGGCAGCGCCCATGTGGCGGGTCATGTCTATGGCAAGGCGCATGTTTGTGATTACGCCCGCGTTTATAGCAATGCCCATATTTATAATCATGCCCGCGTCTCTCATGATGTTTTTGTTTATGATCATGCAAGGATCTATGGTCATTCAAAGGTTTCTGGCTCTGCTTGTATTTACAGCAATGCAAAAATTTATGGACAGGCTGCTATAAAAGGCTTTGCAAAGATTTATGGCAAGGTTTACGGCTCTGCGATTGTGAGTGGGCGCGCTGCGGTTTATGGCTCTGTTTATGGGAATGCGAAAATCTCTGGTTCTGTCAAGGTGTGGGGTCGTGCCTATGGAAAAGCAAAAATAGATAAACAAAGCAATGTAAAATCAGTTGCTCAAAATTATGAGGTTTATGAAAACGATAACGTTGTTAAGATTATTGATAAAACAGAATAAAAATAGACATGGGAGCGCCTTCTTTATGGTTATAAACCCATCATAAAAGAGAGAATGCAAAAAAGCCGTGTCAAGTGATATGACGCGGCTTTCAAAGAATGATTCTTATGATAAAAATAACCACCTACAATGGAGTAATGAATGCATATATACAAAATGTATCATATTTCAAGTGCTCTATTAAAAATATGAAAACTTATCAAAAGGAATGTATGATGCGTATGATCTTTAATCACTCATTTGAATGAGAGAGCCTATAAACGCTTTTTGTTAATCTCAAACGTATCAATCATAACGCCCTCATTTGTGAGGTGGTCTTTTGAAATAAAGCCCATGATCAAAATGCTTCTTTTAAAACGTTTCAATATACTGACTTTAAAATTGAGTTGAGTAAATTGAAATAACTTACATTCTAAAATCAAAACGCTTTTTAGATTCATCTCAATACAATCAAAAGCAAATGCCTCTTAAACAAATGTCTTTTTTAAAACATTCTTTTTACATCTGTAAACGTTGGTTTTCAAAACAATCTCTCATAAGACAAATAAACAACCGCTTTTATCAAAGGTAAGGCTTTAA
>NZ_JBHIOY010000046.1:0-2222 GCF_042195785.1 Bartonella sp. AP58NXGY
AGCAAGATGCGTATATTAGGGCACAGAAAGAGGCGCTAAGACAAGCTGAGGAACAGCAACAGCATGATATGCGTCTTGGTCTGTTTTTCAATAATTCTGTTAAGACGTTTCAAGATAAATCCAGTGATTTTGATGCAGCAGCAAATTTTCTTTATGAGACGCGTGCGAAGGAATTGAGGTCTTGGTCGTCACTTTATCCTGAGTGTGCAGATCAAAACATAATAGATGCGATTATAAGAGATCAATTGCATGCGCTTGTAGCGACTTGTGCACAAAGAGATCTCAATCCGGCAGAAGAGATTTATAGGATAGCACAAAATCTTGGTTATCAGAACCAAGGGATGCAAGCGAATAATCAAGTTGCAGCACTTCAAAGCCGTCAGAATTCTGCGAGAACCTTAACGGCATCTGGTGGAGGAGGCATGACAGGTCCTATGACAAAAGACACCCTTGCCAATATGTCAGAGAAAGAATTCAACGCATGGATCTCCAATCCGAAAAATGAAGCCCGTTTTTATGAAATAATGGGTGCAGACCCTGATTAGGCAATAAGTTTTACAACATAATCCGCCTTGATGCGGGTTTTCCACCGGCTTTAAGCCGGTTTTTTTACAGCAAAGAAAGGTGAAATCAATGGCAACAACACATATAGGAACCCATGATCCGCAATCGGTGAAATTGTGGTCACAGAAATTAAGCAATGAAGTTTTGAAAGCAACGAAAATTGCCCCTCTTATTGGCAAAAGTTCGAACAGCATTATCCAGCTTTACAACGAAACCCATAAGAGTGCAGGGGATAGTGTTACGTTCAGTTTGCTAGTCAATCTGTTTGGAGATGGTGTCACGCAAGGCGAAACCTTAGAAGGCAATGAAGAAGCGCTTCAATTTATGAATGATCGGTTGGTGATTAACGAGCTTTTACATGCGGCGCGTGTTGCCAATGATGACTCGATTGATCAACAGAGAATCCTCCCGAATTTACGTAAGAAAGCGAAAGAAGGCTTGGTTCGCTGGTATGCCAATCGTTTAAGCATCATGTTCTTTCTTCAGGTATGTGGTTATACAGCCCGTACGATCAGCGTTGATGGTCGAGAAGTGTACATTAAACCGGTTCATTATGGCTTTAATGAAATCATGGCACCAAGCAGTGAACGGATTATCCGCCCCGATGGGAAAACCAAGGATGAAGATCTTAATGATAAAGCCAAACATAGCTTTAGTTTGAAGCTTATTGATGAAGCGGTTAAACAAGCCAAACTTGCTAATCCGCAGATTTCCCCCGTTCATGTTAACGGTGATGATGTTTACGTTCTCTATTTGCACCCAACACAAGTGATGCAATTGCGTACCAATACAGCCGCTGGTGAGTGGTTAGATATTCAAAAATCGGTTTATGCGACCTCTCGTGCAAAGAACCCAATCTTTGATGGTTCTCTTGGCATGTATAATGGTGTTGTTTTACGCGAAGCTATCCATGTCACCCATGGTGTTAACTCGACAAATAATACAGCGGTAAAAAGTGTGCGTCGTGCGGTGTTCTTAGGAGCGCAGAGTGCGATTATAGGTTTTGGGAAAAATCATAGTGCAACAAATTACACCCTCAAAGAAGAATATTTTGATTATGAACGTGAATTTGGTGTTGCCGCCAAGACTTTGATAGGAATGAAGAAAACTCGTTTCCAAATGCCCAATAGTGCACAAACAGCGCAAGATTTTGGAACGATTGTTATTCCTACCTACAGCGGTGAAGCAGCAGCGTAATCATTAAGGAGGAAAACAAGACATGGCAGATCAATTACCCCCTCCATTACAGGGCAGAAATCTTCACACCCAACAGGTGAGTTTCTTACGTTTGAATATCTCGCATAAAGAGAAGCATCTCACAGAGAAAATCGGGATTTTGCCTCGTGGCGCTTTGATCACGTCGATTAAAGCGTTTGTGAAGACAGCGTTTTCTGAGGCAAAATTAAAGATAGGCAGCACCTATGGCGGCAATGAGTTTGGCGAAAAAGATATCAAAGCCCAAAATACGCAAGATTTTACACCAACAGACCAAAAGGTTTTTACTCCAGAGGATAAAGAAATGACCCTTTATGCAACACGAGATAAAACCACTGATGCTGGTGAGTGTGTTGTGGTCGTGCAATTTGTGACAAATCATTGAGGGGATAAGACATGGCAGATTATTTACCACAGCCCTTGCAAGGGAGAAATCTTCATAC
>NZ_JBHIOY010000047.1:0-2045 GCF_042195785.1 Bartonella sp. AP58NXGY
TCTTTTTTGGCGGTGATAGTGATATTTTTACCATTGAGCGAAGAGCCTTGATGTTCAAAACTTTCTTCATTCTCTGTCTTTGATTCACTGCCATAGATTGAGGTAAAGCCCTTGCCTGAACCAACTCCAAAACCCGTTTCATGGGTTTCTGAATGGCTCTCATGGTGATCTGTCATGCCATTAATCGTCACGCTGTTCGCTGACACATTGATATCTTCATTGGCAATCATATCAGAAGCAGTAATCGTGGCCTCTTTTTTGGCATCCAACACAATGTTGCCCGTCGCCCCAAGAATGGAGGAAACCGTTGTGCTATGCGATTCAGCTGTATCGGAAGATTTGCTACTCAAAAAGCCACTTTCTGACGATTGTGCTTGTTGAGCATACTTCTCTTGCTCCCCTTTGATGAGAATATTTCCACCAGAGTGAATGGTAATATCGGCTTTTGCTTGGTCTTCTGGCGTTTTTGCTCCTGAAATCTCCCCTGTCTTACCGGCTGTGAGTATCGAGGCAACAACTTTCGTGTTGTTTCCTGAATCAATGGCAACGCCTTTACCCCCCGATATGAGTGAACCGGAAACTTGCGTAGCATCAATCTTGTTATGCTGGGATTTGCTGCTACTGAACAACCCACCCTCTTTATGGTAGGACATCTCATAATTGAAACTATTTTCTGCATTGTTGATGAGAACATCGTTGCTGGCTTTCATCCCAACCTTGCCATCAGCCGCAATGAAACTACCTGTGATGGTGAGATCATGTGGTTTGCCATCTCGCCCTGCAATAGCGGTAAAATCACCCCCAGCATTGATCGAAGAGCCAACGGCTCGCGAGGCTTGCATATCCACTTTAAGGTTTTTATTCTGAAGATGATACGCCATCTCATCGGATTTGGTATCTATTGTGATATCCCCTTGAGCACCAAGAGCAACATTGCCCTTCGCATCGATATCGGACGCAGAAACATGGATATCTTTTCCAGAGAGAACAGTGGTCTCTTTTCCAGAACTTAAATGAGAGCCATTGTGCACAGCAACATGGGAGGTTTGATCCCCCCGATCATGGTTGTTTTATCTTTAACGTTGATATCAAATCCGCCCTCACCCGCTTTGATGCCGGATTGCTCCACAACACTGTGATAATCACTAGAGGATTTATCTTTGTTAAAGGCAACATTGGTTGTCGCTGCATCATCCTTTTTTCCACCATTAAAGCCAACAGAAACAGAGTTTTGCTTGCTGGAACTTTGTCCTGTATCACTGAGGCTGGTAATGGTGAAATCACCACCAACACCCATCTCTACACGGTTTGCAGAAACCACGGCGCCTGCCAGTGTCGTGTTTCCCCCACTGTTGGTATGAACAGTGCCGGTGCCTATAATATGGCTGTTCTTGTGATGCACTTGTTCACTGGAACCCTTTCCTTTTCCAAAAGAAGCATTGCCCATCCACCCAGAACCGCCACTCCCGTAGCTGTAACCAACATTTGCAGAAATATTTTGCGAATGGTTTTGCGTGCTTTGCGTGTTTTGCGCACTTTCAAAGAGGATATGTTGTTTTGCATCCAAGGTGATATTCCCGCTCTGTTCATCATTGCTCAGAGGGTTTGTGCCAGCGATAAGATCAGCGCCAACACCATGGATACTCCCATTGTTGGCATGCATGTTGATAGAACGCCCACCTTCTATTGTTGTGGTCACCGCGGTGGAGTCTTGAGAAGAGGCTTCTGCCTTTTCAGCTTTAAAGCCTGCCGTAATGCTGGCTGAAACATCCGCCATATTACGAAGGTCACTTTTGCTTGCTCCACCCTTTATCCCATTGTAAAGACCTTTGCCTTTGTTATAGAGATCATAACCTTTTAAACCGCCAAGCAAACCATTGCCGATTTTGTGTTTTGTATCCCCATGACCAAAACGTTTTCCGGCATCCCTTATATCTTGTACACTACCAAGAATGCCAACATTGACAGAACCTGTCACACCAGCAAAGAACTTTTCATGCTTTTCTTGTGCATGAGAGGTATCATAGCTTTCCGATAGGGTGATA
>NZ_JBHIOY010000048.1:0-2021 GCF_042195785.1 Bartonella sp. AP58NXGY
AGCAGGCATGAAGATGCGTGGTTTTCAACAGCTTGATTTTTTCCAAAAGCCGGTTTTTCCCTGCCGCGAACCCGTTGCGCAGATTGATTTGGGACGGTTTCGCTCTCGTATTAAGCGAGCCATGGCGCGGGCTTTGCGTGAATGCCGCTATGAGCGCAGTGAGATTGCAGAGCGTATGGCGCATTATTTAGGCATTGGGTGTTTGAGTAAGGCAAGCTTGGATGCTTATGTAGCGGAAAGTAAGCAGGTGGATATTTCCCTGCCGCGCTTTAAAGCCTTTGTGCGGGCGACAGAAGCCTATTGGCTTTGGGATGAGGTGGTGAGTGAAGATGGCTTGTTGTTGTTGCAAGGGGATGAGGCGCGGTTAGCAGAGATTGCAAGATTGCAGCAGGAACAGCGTGAGATTGCGGCGCGGTTGAAAGCCATGCGTGCAACGCCAGTGCGCATTAAAAGGGGGCAGCCATGAAGGAATGGTTTAGTATTGCTGAATTAGCCAAGGCGGCTTTGCCAGGGTTGCCATCTACCTATAAAAGCCTTGAAAACCATGGACGGGCATATTGGAGAAAAAATTCTAAACTTTCACGGAAGGTTGAAAGCAAGACCAAGCCGGTTTGGGAGTATCACATTTCCTTATTACCGGAAGGGGCGCGGGGGGCGTTGTTGTTGCGGGCGGGTGGTGTTGACGTTTTGCAAAAGGCAGAGCTGACGAGACAAAAAGAAGTGCTTTGGGGGCGTTATGAAGGGCTTTCAAAGGCGCATAAAAGGCGCTGTGAAGAGCGTTTGAAGGCGCTTTGTTCTATGGATGATTTGCTTCAAGCCGGTATGGGGGTGCATGATGCGGCAAGTTTGTGCGCGGTTCAGTTTGGGGTGAGCCGGATGTCGCTTTTTAATTGGCGCCAGATGGTGGAAGGGTATGAGCGCACTGATTGGTTAGCGGCGCTGGCGCCTTGTTATGGTGAGGAGACTGTTTCGCAATGGGCTGAGTGTCATGAGGAGGCATGGGAGGTTTTGTGTTCGGATTATTTGCGTTCGTCCCGCCCTGCTTTTTCGGTATGTTATCGACGTATGGTTTTGGTGGCGCGTGAGAAAGGGTGGGAGCCTATTCCTTCAGAGCGGGCGTTACGGCGGCGTTTTAAAGCGCAAGTTTCCAAAGCGGTTGTAGCGTTAGCGCGTGAGGGAGAGGAGAAAGCCAAGAAGCTTTATCCGTCACAACGGCGTGATCGCTCGAGTTTGCATGCTTTGCAAGCGGTGAATATGGACGGGCATAAGTTGGATGTTTTTGTGCGTGTTCCGTGGAGCTTAAAGCCAGTGCGGCTTTATCTGATAGCGAT
The DNA here is from genome assembly GCF_042195785.1 of Bartonella sp. AP58NXGY. Classification (NCBI taxonomy): domain Bacteria; kingdom Pseudomonadati; phylum Pseudomonadota; class Alphaproteobacteria; order Hyphomicrobiales; family Bartonellaceae; genus Bartonella; species Bartonella sp. AP58NXGY. Next base: position 1,332 of record NZ_JBHIOY010000048.1, read on the forward strand.
ACAAGATCTTTATTCAGGCAAGATTTTATCATGGCGCCTATCGGATGCGGAGAGTTGGGAAATCGTGCGTTTGGTGATTGGTGATATGGTGGAGGCTTATGGGATACCGGAGCGTATGACCTTAGATAATGGGCGTGCTTTTACCAGCAAGTGGATTTCTGGGGGTGTGCAAAACCGCTTTCGTTTTAAGATTAAGGCGGATGAACCGCAGGGTCTTTTGACCAGTTTGGGCATTCAATTGCAATGGACGACTCCTTATAGCGGGCAGTCGAAACCGATTGAGCGGGCATGGCGTGATTTGGCAGAGGCGATTTCGAAGCATCCTTTTTGTGCGGGGGCTTATACGGGCAATAAGCCGGATGCCAAGCCTGAAGATTATGGCAAACGTGCGATAGAATTTGAAGCGTTTAAAGCCCATGTTGGTGCGCAGATTGTGGCGCATAATGCACAAGCAGGGCGCAAGGCGCTGACATGTGCGGGGCGCAGTTTTGATGAGACTTTTGCAGAAAGTTTGACAGCAGAGGGGACGATTATTCGGCAGGCAACGGCAGCACAGCGTGCTTTATGGCTTTTGACCTCAGAGGCATTGCGTACACAAAAGGGGACGGGGGAGATTCATTTTTATGGCAATCGTTATTGGGCGCGGGCATTGAATGAGTATGCGGGGAAGAAGGTGATTGTACGCTTTGA
>NZ_JBHIOY010000049.1:0-1988 GCF_042195785.1 Bartonella sp. AP58NXGY
AAGCTTATCAGGTTATAACAAAGAGTCAGAAAACAAACCCAAAGCAAATAGACTTTTCTAGTTTTTTTCTTAAAGAGCCAAAATCTCTCTATACAGACAGTAAGCTTTCAAGGCAATCGTATCGAGAGGTCTTGGAGGAAGAAAACAAAGTTTCTGGGAATTTTGATCAAATCAGCAAAGCTATTTTTGGGCGTTTACAATCTGTATCGGTTCAAGATAAAGCTGTGAGTTTGGAAAGTTTTGAAAATGTAAAAAGTCGTTTTCAATACCTCAGAGGACTACTCGATGAGCTTCAAACAAAAGAAAAACTAAAAGACATTGCAGACCTTCAAGCACATATCGATGGTACATTAGCTATGATCCAAAATGAATTTATAAAAATGGAAATGGCAGCGTATTTACATGACGCTGAGCAATCACTTATCAAAAGGAAAAGACGCGAACTTGATATGAAATTTTTTAACCATGAAAAAAACCAGATGCCGATCATACGGTGAACACAAAAGCCGATGTATAAGGTTTAGTATTAACTCCACAATTCAAAGAAACGCAGAGATTTTATCAAAGCCAAGATATCGTGGTGAAAATGCTTAGGGAATGTATAAATGCAAATGAAGCATTTAGCATGTGTTTATGTTCTCATGTGATGAAAAATTGAAAATTCATTAAAGAGGAATGCCATGAACTTCACTATGTTCACGCAACTTTTCAATAAAATTAATCAGATAACACAAACATATGTCACGGGTATTTCCTCAAAAGCGATTGCTACAATTACACCTTTCGTTTCAATTGGAATCACCATCGCTTTCATCATCTATGGATGGCTTATCATTCGGGGCGCTATCGATATGCCACTCTCCGGATTCGTAAACCGTTTCCTGCGAATAAGCATTATTACTTCAATAGCTCTCACCTCAGGACTTTATCAAAGTGAAATTGCAAATTTGATAACGCAAATGCCCTATGAGTTCTCAAAAGCGCTCATGACAAATCCACTCACTGATACACAATTAATGAATTTACTTGACAAAGCAGCAACCAAAGGATTCCAATATGCAGGTCGTCTTTTCCAGGAAACCGTCTTCTTCGAGGCCAATGGATTGCTTTACAGCCTCTTAGGTATCCTTATCTTGCTGGCAACAAGTTCCGTCGTGGCAATCGGCGGTGGTCTCGTTATACTGACAAAAATCGCCATTACACTGCTCGTAGGATTGGGCCCTATCTTCATCATTGCTTTGCTCTGGCAACCAACCTATCGCTTTTTTCAGCAATGGTTAATCCAAGTCGTAAATTATATAATCCTCTTTCTACTCTTAGCGACTGTCTTTAATCTGATGATGAATATCTTTGCAAACTATTTGAGTGATATGGGACTCGATTACAACCAGAATGTAGCAGCCATGTTTGGGGGAGCGCTCATCTTGTCCATTATATCCATCATGCTGTTACTCAAACTATCAAGCATGGCCCATTCTCTCGCAAAAGGCATAGCATTTGGACATCTATGGAGACATAGAAACTAGAGAATGTAGAAAGAAATGATTCTCGTAACAGAAACTTTAAATCCATAGGACAAAATAACTAAAATAGCCAAGCCTACAATGAAAAATATTTGCACTAAAACTGAATTATTTTCGTCAATTAAAATACGAAATTAAGAAAAGATAAATTATCACAAATTATATGCTTTACTTTATTATTAAAATTATAATAATGATAAGAAATGCTGGGCTTTTTAATTGTCAAAAAGAGGAGTGTTAAAGTGAAGTCGGTCGTTTTTATAATTTTGATTGCAAATCTTTTATCGGCTTGTGCATTAGCACCAAAGCTAAAACAACCTAATGATAGAAACCGTGTGCCTATTAATAAAACAATCCCTGCCGAAATCAAGCGAGGAGACAGATGAAAAAGCAATTTATTATAATAGGAGTGATTAGCCTTTTGGAAATGATGAATTTGGCGCATGCAAATAACGCAGGTTTTCA
>NZ_JBHIOY010000050.1:0-1976 GCF_042195785.1 Bartonella sp. AP58NXGY
GCAAACTTATCAAAAGTTTTAAAAACCGTTCTATCAACCTTCTCAAAGCCTATCGGCAAAAGTTGACCATCAGCACTGATCTGATAAAAGCCACCATCACTCGCAAAAAAAGCATCACTCCCTCGACAAGCTATAGAGGCTGCACTGCGGGATCCACGCTTGTCTTGAAGCTTTTGAAAAATAAAGGGGACTTTAGAGCCTAGCGTAAAACAACCAGCATAAATAGCAGAACGCAAAAAAACGAGGGGATTGCTCGATTCCGTTGCCCCTTGAACATATTCTCCATCATTAAAATTATGATAATAACAATCTTTATCACCTACCGTCCAATGAGTTGCATCATTCAAACCCGACCAATGGATGCGATTGGGATGATCTGTTAATTGCATCAAACAAACAAAATCACCCCAAACCTTCACCAATCCTGCTTTCGGGGGATTGCCTCCTAAATCTTCAAACCGTTCAGAGCTATGAGTATTAAAGACTTGTGGTTTATCATTTTTATTCACCGCAATAATAGTTTCACCAAATAATGCAAACGACCATTTATTCTCTTCATTTGCTTGATAGGTCACACCACTTTGGCTTATGTCTTTCCAACCCTTGGTTTGACTATCATAACTGTAAAGCTTTTTGGCTCCTCCTACGATTATCTTAACACCATTGCCACTTCTAAAGGCTATGCACCCCAACGGCTTTTCTTCTAAAGCATGAGACACTACCATTGCATTAGGCATCGGAATGTAACAGCCATCAGCCGGTAAAACATTCACAAGCATATCCGTAAAACTGCCGTTGACAACCGCAACATCTGGTCTGTAATCAGCGATTGGAAAATAAACCATATTAGAAATCCGTCGGAATTATTCGAGTGACGTTATGACGTTGAGACGTCTCTGCACGCAATTCATGCAACTGTTCGTTAAAGTCATTGTAAGCTGCCGTTGCACAATCGGGATCTTTCAAGATATTCTTGTAAAGTTCGTATTTTGCACGCGCCTTAATCAAATCAAACGCGTGCACAAACCATGGGTGCTCCTCATCGACACTATCTATCTCTGATAAACGCAATGGAGAGAGAATGAGTTGAATCTGATAGGCTTTATCCGGCGTGGGATAAAGATGTAATTTCCTATCAAAATAACTGTAACAAACCGGCGTTCCTTGCTGCTCTGATGATAACAAAGGCTCTAAAGAAACATGGTCCTTACACTCCAATGCAAACTTATGAGGTTGATCAGAGCTTAGATAAACGTTTTTTATTTTAACAGCTGTTTCAATAGGGCGGGTAGCGCTTGCATCATAAACACCTTGTCCCGCCCGTGTCTCAAACACCACATCACGGCTTTCGTTAAAGTAAAAGGTCTCCCGTTCACAAAAACGAATGGCTGCAAAAATGCTTTCTTGGATTTGTTGAACATACTCATCGGCTATGTCATCAATCTCATCTTGAATAACCGACACTAAGTGCGAAAGTGTTCTCTTATGACGATAAACATCTCGCTTTACTGGTATCGGTCCTCCGGTCTTAACCCGAATATAATGACGTGTCATCAAAATACCCCTCAGTGATTAGTCACGAATTCAACGACTATACTTGCTTGCCCAGCTTGTACTGTTTTATCAGCTTTAGCATAGAGAGTAAGTTCTTCATCATAAGGGACAAATTCCTTCTGATTGGTGGGCTTAACCTCTTTTACTGCCTGTTGTTTGATTTCCGCTTCACCAAACTCAGTCCCTCCAGCAGTGCACCCTATTTTGACCTTTGTGTCCGAAAATGCTGTCTTAACAAACACTTTAATTGAAGTAATCAAAGCACCACGAGGTAGCGTACCTATTCTCATAGCGTTTTCTTTATCTTCATAGCTAAAATTAAGCCGCAAAAAGCTTACCTGCTGGGTATGAAGATTTCTCCCTTGCAAGGGCTGTGGTAAATAATCTGCCATGTCTTATCCCCTCAATGATTTGTCACAAAT
>NZ_JBHIOY010000051.1:0-1975 GCF_042195785.1 Bartonella sp. AP58NXGY
ATTTGTGACAAATCATTGAGGGGATAAGACATGGCAGATTATTTACCACAGCCCTTGCAAGGGAGAAATCTTCATACGCAGCAGGTAAGCTTTTTGCGTCTTAATTTTAGCTATGAAGATAAAGAAAAGGTGATGAAGATAGGCACCCTCCCTCGTGGTGCTTTGATTACTTCAATTAAAGTGTATGTCAAGACAGCATTTTCGGACACGAAGGTTAAAATAGGCAGTACTGCTGGAGGAACTGAATTTGGTGAAGCAGAAATCAAACAGCAGGCAGTCAAAGAAGTTAAGCCTAGCAATCAAAAGGAATTTGTCCCTTATGATGAAGAACTTACTCTCTATGCTAAAGCTGATAAGACAGTCCAAGCAGGTCAAGCAAGTATAGTCGTTGAATTTGTGACCAATTGTTAAGAGAAGTCTGATGACGCGTCATTATATTCGGGTTAAGACGGGGGGACCAATACCAGCGAAACAGGATGTTTATCGTCATAGAAAAACGCTTTCGCACTTGGTGTCGGTTATCCAAGATGAGATTGATGACATCACAGATGAGTATGTAGCACAAATCCAAGAAAGTATTTTTGCTGCTATTCGTTTTTGTGAGAGGGAAAGTTTTTACTTTAACGAAAGCCGTGATGTTACGTTTCAAACACGGGCGGGGCAGGGTGCTTATGATGCAAGCGATACCCGCCATCTTGAAACAGCTGTGAAAATCAAAAATGTTTATTTGAGTTCTGGTCAAGATCATAAGCTTGAATTGGAGCGGCGAAGTCCTTTTGCTCTAGAGCCTTCGTTGTCATCAGAGCAGCAAGGGACGCCGGTTTGTTACAGTTATTTTGATAGGAAATTACATCTTTATCCCACACCGGATAGAGCCTATCAGATTCAACTCATTCTCTCTCCATTTCGTTTATCAGAGATAAAGAGTGTTGATGAAGAACATCCATGGTTTATCTATGGGTTTGACTTGATCAAGGCGCGTGCAAAATATGAACTGTACAAGAATATCCTTAAAGAACCCGATTGTGCAGCCGCTGCTTATAATGACTTTAACGAGCAATTGCATGAATTGCGTGCAGAGACGTCCAAACGTCATAACGTCACTCGAATAATTCCAACGGATTTCTAAAATGGTTTATTTTCCAATCGCTGATTACAGACCAGATGTTGCGGTTATCAACGGGAGCTTTACGGATACACTTGTGAATGTTTTACCGGCAGATGGCGGTTACATACCCATGCCTAGTGCAATGGTTGTGTCTCATGCTTTAGAAGAAAAGCCATTGGGGTGCATAGCGTTTCGAAGTGGCAATGGTGTTAAGCTCATCGTAGGAGGAGCCAAAAAGCTTTACAGTTATGATAGTCAAACCAAGGGTTGGAAAGACATAAGCAAAAGTGGTGTGACCTATCAAGCACATGAGGATAATCGATGGTCCTTCGCCTTATTTGGTAAAAGAATTATTGCGGTGAATAAAAATGATAAACCACAAGTCTTTAATACCCATAGCTCTGAACGGTTTGAAGATTTAGGAGGCAATCCACCGAAAGCCAGTTTGGTTAAGGTTTGGGGTGATTTTGTTTGTTTGATGCAATTGACAGATTATCCCAATCGCATCCATTGGTCTGGTTTAGATGATGCAACCCATTGGAAGGTTAAAGAGAAAAATTGCGATTTTCAAGATTTTCCAGATGGAGAATATGTTCAAGGTTCTACGGAATCCACCAATCCCCTTATTTTTATGCGCTCTGCGATTTATGCAGGAACCTTTGTTCCGGGTTCTAAAATTGTCTTTGCTTTTCAAAAGATCCAAGACAAGCGCGGAGTGCGCAGTGCAGCCTCTATAGCATGTCGAGGGAGTGATGCTTTTTTTGCGAGTGATGGTGGCTTTTATCAGATGAGTGCTGATGGTCAACTTTTGCCGATAGGCTTTGAGAAGGTTGATAGAACGGTTTTTAAAACTTTTGATAAGTTTGC
>NZ_JBHIOY010000052.1:0-1819 GCF_042195785.1 Bartonella sp. AP58NXGY
ATGTTCAATCACGTGATACGGAAATTGAGAGACTAACACAAGAGCTTAAGCAGCGTGATGAAGCAGTAAAAGCGCCGCCTCATAAGAATAAGAAGAAAAGTCAGTGAGGAGAGAGAGATGGAAGATACAGCGATATTAAGTAATGTTGCAGTGATTTTAGCAATAACTTTGGCTTTCTACTATTATTTCAAAGCTTCTAAACTGGCAAAAGAGATAGAATTAAGAGATGAGTTAATAGAGTCACAACAAACGTTGATGAGAGGACAATTAACAGAAAATGATAAAAAAATTAAAGAATTGCAAGAACAAAAAGAGCAGGAATGTTTGACGATAGATAAAAATATCCAAGAACCTGAAGATGTTCGTTCGCTTGTAAGAGAGTTTTTAGAAAAAGCCCCGATTATAGATGAAGACGAAGGTGATGATGAGAGATCGCAAGAGATACTGCAACAATTGATGAGAGATAAACAGACAAAGAATGAAGCAATTTCAATTGCTCAGGATTTCATGAGGTGGTTTGCGGCAAAAAATCCGGTTACAATTGCAGAATCCAATCAATGGGATAGAGCACAAGATTTATTATGTCATTTATTAGGGCAAAAGCCAATGACATTGGCTGATTTGGCTAAAAAAAGTCCTGAAGAACAGCAACGTTATTTCTTACCTTCAAAAACTATTGTGGGTTGAAGGTATTACCTAAGCGAAGACTGTGAATGCGAAAATTTACCTTTTCTGGTGGATTTAAGGGATCTACGACAGCATTTTCGTAAAAAGAGCAATCTTCTAAAACACGTTTTGTATGGAGATGCGCGGTGAATAACACGATTCTTTGTTTTGATCTAGGTACGAAGATGGGGTGGGCAATACGTGGAGGGGAGGGTAGTATCATCAGTGGTACCGTGAATTTTCAATCGCGCCGTTTTGAAGGCGGTGGAATGCGTTACTTGCGTTTTAAACAATGGCTATCAGAAATAAAGCAGACAGCAGGTCAAATTGACGCGGTGTATTTTGAAGAGGTGAGGCGTCATAAAGGTACAGATGCCGCGCATATTTACGGTGGTTTGTTAGCAACGTTAACGGCGTGGTGTGAACATCATCAGATACCGTATGAGGGGATACCGGTAAGTACGATTAAGAAAGCGACGACGGGGAAGGGGAACGCGTCGAAAGAAGAGATGATAGAGGCAATGTGTATTAAAGGACACAAGCCATGTGATGATAATGAAGCAGATGCTTTAGCAATTTTACATTTAGTTAAAGAAAGGGAATTGGGGTATGTCCAGTAAATTACCATGGACGAGGCTTTTTGCAGACCAGTGGGCAATTGTTGTTGATTATTTGCCTGCTGTAGAGGGCAATATCTATATGCGATTACGGTTACGTATGTTGCATACTGGTGAACCTCTTTTTTATAATATTAAAGTTTTATCTAATTACACGGGTTATTCAGTGAAGAAGTTTGAAGCGGCACTGAATGTTTTGCTTGAAGAAGGATATTTCATTCGTTTAGCAGATGGTCGCTTGTGGAATTTAGATGTTGAGGAAGAGCTCAATAACTCTAATGAGAATTTAGAAAAGGTATCAAAAACATCACGATCAAAGAGATTATCGGAGAGAGCAAAGAAAGCAGCGCAGGCAAGATGGGATAAACATACAACTTATGCTTGTGATGATGCTCAAGTTGCTGAAAATACTGATAAAAACGATGCTAAAGCAATGCTTAATGATGCTAAAGCGATGCTTAATTATGCTAAGCATGCTAAGCATGATGCTAAAGCGATGCTTAATGATGCCTATATATATAACAATAACATTAACA